>JBDSEP010000327.1:0-3780 GCA_039919985.1 Tepidiformaceae bacterium
ATCGCGAGCCTTGCCGCTACCCCCGGCCTCCTCGCCCACCTCGTCGCGGAGGCGGGCGACGACGCCCTCGATGCGACGACGCCGGGTGCCTGGTCCGCCCGCACCCTTCTCGCGCACTTCCGCGACGACGAGTACCTCTGCATGCGCGTCGCGCTCGAGCGCATACTCTCGGAGAATGCCCCCACTCTCCGTTTCATCGAAGGCGCGGAATGGGAATCCGGTCGCCGCCGCTCGCGCGACCGCAAGGAGTGGTTGCTCGGCGATTTCGCCCTACAGCGGCAGGCAAGCCTCGCCATCCTCCGCAGCCTAGAGCCCGCCGACTGGGAACGCACCGGCGAAACAGCGGCCAACGGTAGCTTCACCCTCGCAGCCTTTGTTGCCGCCTGGGCAGGACACGATGCCGAACACATCGCCTCGTTGGAAGCGGCCCTCGGAGAAACCGTTGCGGACGTTAAGCAGCGTCGCGCCCATGTGGACGCGCCCTGACCCAGGGGCCCGCACCGCTAGTCCGAGCGGTAGATCGCGCCGATGCGCTACGCTTCCGGGCGATGCCCGCCGAAAGCCGCCCTCTCGTCCATATCTACTGCGATGGGGCCTGCTCCCCGAACCCCGGCTGGGGCGGCTGGGGCGCCCTCCTCATCTCCCCCTTTCACGGAAAAACGCGCGAGCTGTCCGGCGCCGAGCCAAACTCAACCAATAATAGGATGGAGCTCACCGCCGCAATCATGGCCCTCCGGGCCCTCAAGAAGCCCTGCGCCGTTGTCCTCCACACCGATTCCACCTACGTCCACAACGGCTTCTCCAGGGGCTGGGTGCGAAAGTGGGAAGCCAACGGCTGGCGAACCGCAAACAAAGGACACGTCCAGAACGTCGACCTCTGGCAGCAACTTGCCGAACTCGTGGCCTACCACCACGTTGAATGGGTCTGGGTGAAGGGCCACTCAACAAACATCGACCACAACAGGGTGGACGCGCTGGCTGTCGCCGCACGGGAGGCATTGGCCCGCGGTGTCCCGTCGACGGGATAGCCCTGCTTTCCCTGCCGCAGCGCTTGCTATTCCCTGTGCGCGCAACCCTGTACCTTAGCGACCGATGTTCCTTCTCGCCTACCTCCCCTTCCTCTCGATAACCATTAACTGGGACCCCACCCTCGCCGATCTCGGTCCGTTTACGCTCACGTGGCACGGGCTCTTCACCGCCCTCGGCATCATTGGTGGCGTCACCCTCTCGGTATGGCTTGCGAAGAAGGACGGCATTCCACCGGAAATTGGCCAGGAGATCGCGCTGGTGGGCGTTCCAAGCGCAATCGTCGGCGCGCGCCTCTTCTACGTCATCGAACATTGGGGCAGCAAGTTCAGCGATGACCCCCTGAAGGCGGTCACCGGCATTACCGAGGGCGGCATTACGCTCTACGGCGGGTTGATCGGCGGAGTGCTGGGTGGACTGATTTACGCGCTCCTGCACAAGTGGCCAATCGCCATCACCTTCGATGCGGCCGCCCCCGGAATGCTCCTCGGCCAGGCCATCGGGCGCCTCGGTGACCTCGTGAACGGCGAACATATCGCCAAGCAGACCGATCTCCCCTGGGGCGTGGAGTACACGAATCCCGGCAGCCCGCAGTACAGCTACTTCCACAACGTCTTCCCCGAAAAGTGTCAGCAGCTCGCCGCCGACCCGCTTGGCAACTGCGCCGTGCATCCCACTGCGGGCGGCTACGAAATGCTCGGCGACCTGCTGATCCTCGGCCTCTTGCTTCTGGTCTTCCGCCGCTTCCTGCGGGTACCCGGCTGGCTCTTCTGCAGCTACGTCGCCATGTACGGCATCCTCCGCTTCTTCCTCTCCTACACCCGCGTGGATGAGAAGACCTACTTTGATATTCCAACTCCGCAGATCGTCAGCGGGCTACTCATCGGCCTCGCGGTAATCATGGCCGGCATCTTCTACCGCAAGCCCGGGCCGATCACTCCGGAATACGCCGACCGCGTATGGGGAGACCTGCCGCTCCCGGACGAGGCCCCACCCCCAGCTTCCGTCTGAGCCTGGTGACACCGCTCCAGGTAACGCTCTACGAGAACCCCGGCTGTGGCCTCTGTGCCCAGGCGGAAGCGATGCTCAGGCGAATCTCCCGCCACCTGCCGCTCACGCTGACGGCCGTGCAAATCGACTCCGACCCCGCGCTCCAGCAGCGCTACCTATTGGAGATTCCCGTAGTTGTGGCGAACGGCAAAGAGGTCGCCCGCGCGCCGATCTTCGAAGCCGCGCTCGAAGACGCTCTGCGCGAAATCGCCGGGCTTCCCGGCTAGCGTGCCACTACGACTCTCACGGAGCGCTGCCTAGAAAAGGAAGTAGACCACTGCGAACGCCGCCGGCAGCACGAACCAGAGGACAGCAGTCATCGCAATCGCAACAGTTGCAATGAACGTCGCGTCGTCCTCCGGGGGGGTGCCCGCGTGCCCTATCGATGCCCAGAGCCCGGCCAGCGGCTGCCGCATGATCAGTCGTGAACGCCGCCGGGCAACCGATGCCCCCGCCAGCAGCATCCCCGAGAGCAGGAAGAAGAGCGCGAAGAGAATCCCGATGCCCACCGTCAGCACCGTCCGGTTCGTAAAGCTGATCGCCCCGAGATACTGCGAGATCGAGGCCACCGCCGGGACGAGGATCCCACCTAGGATCAAAAACGGTCCGCCCGGGCCGCCGCCCGTAAACGATGGCGCGATGCGCTCGATTTCGATGCGCGCGTGGGCCAGCATTCGCCGTTCCGGCGCGCCCGGCGGACACTGCGCCTCGCGCCTCGCGTACAGTTTGCGCAGCGTGCCCACGATTCCTTCGGCGTACGACTTCACGAGGTATTCGGCCACGAACTCCGCGCCCCACGCGGCAACGGGCTTCAGCGGCCCCAAACTCGGGACGCGCGGCTGGCGGTAGCCTTCCCGCTCCAGCACTTCCAGGGCGTGGACCGCCCTGCGGTGCGCCTCCTCAAAGAGATCCGGCTCTTCAAGCACTTCCCGCACAGCGAGCTCTGCGGCGATGCGCGCCTCCACATCCTCCTGGCCGCCGAACCGCGCTAACGCCGCCTCCGCCACCGTTTCCGAATCGCCCCCCAGCAAGCGTCGCGTGGCTCCCAGCTGGTCGGTCAGCTCGTCGAGCAGCAGCAGATCATCTGGCCGCAGGTCGCCGATCCGGGCGCGTAGGCCGCGCAGCCGCGTCTCAAGGGTGCGCTGCGCCCGCACCCGCTCCGCTGGCGTTTCGTCCGGTTCCACATCGGGCAGTCTACACGCTGCGCAATGTCCGCCGGCTGGCGCGCAAGGGCGGGGCGGACGCCTCAACAGGAGCGTATCCTACGTAAGTGACCACCGAACGAACCTCCCGCAGGACGAAGGCGGACGTTGTCTACGAAGCCATCCACGATTCCATCGTGGCCGGCAATCTGCGACCGGGCGAGCACCTCGGGCAGGAAGAGGTCGCAGCCCGTTGGGACGTCTCCCAGACTCCTGTAAGGGAAGCCTTCCGGCGGCTGGAAAGCGAAGGCTTTATCGCCTACGTGGCCAACCGCGGCGTAGTCGTCCGAGGAGTGCCAGTCTCTCCGCCCGCGGCGCCTCTGGATGTGCTGGCGCAGCGCTGGGACGATCTCACTCGCGACCCGGACTCCGTGCCGGGGAGCGACTGGCCCTAGCCTGTCGCCGAGGCGTTGAAAACTGCCCTATCCTCCCTTATTCTTGACCAACTAAGTCAACATTGGCGATGCACGTGACAACAGAGGCTCGGTCCGCACTCACAGAG
>JBDSEP010000339.1:0-3632 GCA_039919985.1 Tepidiformaceae bacterium
GCCATCCCCGGGATCGTGCGCATCCGCTGCGGGTTCACCCCACAAGGCACGGCGCTGGGCTTCTACAGCTTCGAAAGCAACGACGCCGTGCAACTCGCGCTCGGAAGCTCCGAGGCAGCCTACGCGCGGGGCACCTGGGAGCGCTGGGCACCGGACCTCGATGAGCTCCTCATTGAGATCTTCGCCACCCTCTACCCTCTGCCCATCTACCAATCCGCGAGCTGAACTCCTCGCCGGCCTTCCCTATTTCGCGCGCAGGAGATAGATCGTCCCGTCTCCCTGGCTCACGGCATACACCTCCCCCGCGTGGTCTTCGCCAAAGGAGCTGATCCGCAGCTTCGAATTGAGCACCGTCTCCCGCTTCCAGCGGCCCGCGGAGTCCCGCGTGAGCGCCCAGATCACCCCGCCGCAGTAGTCGGTGAAAAAGTACGCGCCCTGCAGCTTCGGCTCTTTCGCCCCGCGGTAGACGTAGCCGCCCGTCACGGAACAGCCCTCATCGTGGCTGTAGTCGCTCACGGGCATGACCAACCCCGCCTGGCCGCAGCCACTGGAGGGCTGGAAGCAGTGTGTGCCTTCCATCATGTTCCAGCCGTAGTTCAGCCCGCCCCTGCCCCCAGCAGGCTCAAAGTTCACTTCCTCGTACTTGTTCTGCCCAACGTCCGCGATCCAGAGGTCCCCGGTCTTGCGGTCGAAGCTAAAGCGCCAGGGGTTCCGCAGGCCGTAGTCCCACACCTCCGCGCGGCCGCCGCCTTTCGCGAACGGGTTCGAAGCGGGGATGGCGTACGGTGCCTCGTCCCCGGAGTCCACATCGATGCGCAAGATCTTCGCGAGCAGCGCGTCCTTATTCTGGCCGTTCGCCTTCGGGTCGCCACCCTGCCCGCCATCGCCGGTGCTCAAAAAAAGGTAGCCATCGGGGCCGAACGCCACCATGCCACCGTTATGGTTCGCCGCGAAGTCGGGGATCGCCAGGAGCACCTTCGCTGAGCCCGGCTCCGCCTTCCCCGGATCCGCGGAGACGCGATACTCGGCGAGCGTGTTGTCGCCGTTCTTCGCTGTGTAGGCGATAAAGAACCGCCCGTTCTCGCGGTACTTCGGGTGAAACGCGAGGCCCAGCAAGCCCTGTTCGCTCCCGCTGCTGGTAATAAGCGGGGCGACATCGAGGAACGACTGCGCAGCGACGACCCCATCCTTCACGACGCGGACCTTGCCCTCCTGCTCCACTACAAAGAGACGCCCGCTGCCATCCGCTGGCTCCGTCACGTAGAGCGGTTTGGAAAATCCGGAGGCCACCTTCTCCAGCGAAAGCTGCAGCCCAGGTGAAACGCTCGGAGTCGCAGTACCCGCTGGCGTTGGAATCGCCGTAGGCACCGCCGAAGGTCGGCCGTCGCAAGCGACCATCATGAGCATCACTACGAACGCGACCACGACCGCGGGCATTCTCCTCACGTACCTTCCTCGCGCCGGGACCGCCCGACTCCATCCTGTGCAGCGTAGCGCGTGGCTGGCAGCGGTACGTAAAGCCTCTCGCTCAGAGAAGCTCAGACGTTTCATTGAACATCTGCATGTTGCCGATTCCTCCCTCGATCGGCGCCTTTAGCATCCGCGCGAGTTGGCCGATGTGATTCTGGTCATGCACCGCCCAGTAATGAACGAAGTTCTCGCCGGTCACGCGCCCTGCCTCATGGTGTGTGCCGCTGCGGGCGAGCGCCGCTTCAGGCAGGCCCTTCATCCAGGCGATGTCCCGCGCTCGCTGCTCCCTAAATTCCGCCAGCAACTCGAGCAGCGTCTTCGATCCGTAGCCGCCGAGTTCCAGGCGTTCGCCCGGCTCAATCGGCAGGATCAGCGGGTTCTCCTCCTCGATGATCCGCCGAATGCGCGTCACGAACGCTATCTCCTGGACATCCAACAGGTGAGCGACGATGTCTTTCGGCGCCCAGCCACCATCCGCGGGCCCTTCCAGCGCCTCGGCCGGGAGCCCGGCGAGCATGGCCTCGAGGACGTCCGGCGTATTGGCGACGAGCGAAAAGGCGAGCATCCTGGTGGTCGGCATCCGCAGATTGTAGGTGGCGCCATCCGCGTCGTCTTGCCCGCAGGAATAGCTACGGGAAAGCCCTCACCACTGCGATGCCTTTGTTAGTGCTACTGGCCCGCTTGTGATACGGATTAGCAGAAGGCGAGCGTACTGTTGTCCTCAACAACGAAGGAGGCAGTCATATGCCAGCAATGGGAATTAGCCTGTTCTTAATCGCCGTCGGCGCGATCCTCGCGTTCGCCGTTTCAACCACCGTCTCGGGTATCGAAGTCGAAACCATCGGCATCATCCTCATGTGCGTCGGATTCCTCGGGATCCTCATGTCCCTGCTCTTCCTCATGAGCTTCTCCCCGTTCAACCGTGGCGACGGCGGCGGCACCAGCCATATCGACGTCCACTAGACAGCGCCCGTACGCCAGCGGGGGCCCGGCCCCGGGACACGGTGAAGAACCACCGCGTTCCGGGGCCTTTCTCTACCCCGGAGCCGGCGCGGAATCGCCAGAGCCGAGGATGGGTCTGCCGTGGCCGGGCGGATTAGACAGGCAGCCAGTAGTGAGTCTTGTTGCGAATCACCTTCGCAAGGCGGCCCACCTCGTACAGGTACTCCAGGTGGGCGAGCGTTTCGCCGACCGCCGAGCGCTGCACCCACGGCTCGAAATCCGCCAGTGACCCGGTCGTCCACTTCACCCGACCGGCCACGTCCCACGCCGTCGACCCGCCGGAATCCACGCACTTCTCCATCTCGTCGAGGCGCATCTTGTGGTGGCTCTCGATCTCACGCAGCCGCTTCTTCAGGTCGAAGATCTCGAACTCATGGGCCGGAAGAACAATCTGCACATCCAGATCCTCCAACAACTCGAGCGAGCGCATGTAATCGCTCAGCGGGCTGCCCAGCGTCTGTGAGTGGATGGAGACGTTCGGCGTAATCGTCGGCAGCACGTGGTCGCCCGTAATCAGGATCTTGCGGTTCGGTTCGTAGAGGCAGATATGCCCCGGCGAGTGCCCAGGCGTCCAAATGATCTCGAAGTCGAAGTTCCCAACCTTAAATGTCTCGCCGCCCTTCACCTGCGTGTCCGCGGGCACAGGCGCCACATTCATGAGCATCCCCATGGACCCCTTCGACATCTCCGGCGAGTTGGCGTTCGGCACGCCATTCTTCTCCATGAACTTCGACATCTCGTCGATCAGGCCCTTGGGTGCGAAGTATCGGGCCGTTATCACCTTGGCGTCCTCTTCGTGCACCACCACCTCGCAGCTCGAAAGCTGCTTCAGCCGCCCGGCCATTCCGTAATGGTCCGGGTGCACATGGGTGATAACAAGCTTCTGCACCTCGGTGGGGTGGGAGTTGTGCTCCTTCATCCCCGCTTCGAGAGACTGGTAAGCGCTATCCGTGTTCCAGCCGCAGTCCACCAGTACCGTGTCGCCCCCCGCTCGAATCATGTACGGCAGCACATACGGCAGGCCCTTGATGACGCGAGGGTGCTCCTGGATCGTGCCCCGAATCTCCTGCGCCGCCTCGATCGTGAACTGCGGAAACGGGGTGAGAAGCTGGTAGATGCCTTCGATAATCTGCAAACAGTGGCTCCAATCGCTGCTCGCC
>JBDSEP010000002.1:0-8292 GCA_039919985.1 Tepidiformaceae bacterium
CACCGCGTGGCCGCCGAACTATGGCCCGAGTGACGGAAAAGACGAGGGCGGAGACGACGAGCAGGAGGGTGAGCATGCCGAGAGCGATCGCAGGGCGAAGGAGCGGAGATTCCGCGCCCTCGATTTCAGCGGGAGGCGCGAGGTTGGAGATCTCCAGGGGGTCGTTCGGGCCAAGCCCGGTGAAGACGTTCAGCGAGAGCGACGGGAGCAGGCGTTGAGAGACCTCGGACCCGTTGATCACGCTGACAACCGGCTGAAACTGGATCGGTCCGGCAGCGAATGAGGCGACGACGAGATCGATTGTGTGGAGCGCGCGGTCGTTCACCCGTCGCGAGGTGGTGCCGGTGACGCGCACCAGTTCGACGGAGTTCCAGGCGGGGCCGCCGGGATTCACCTCCACGGTCTGGCCCACGGCGGTGCTGACTTCGAGTCGGACCGCGACCTGTTCGCCGACGGCGAGCGACTGCCGGGCAAGGGTCGCGGAGTCGCCATCGTCGGCAGTCGCAATTGAAAGGAGCAGCAGCGGTGCGAGCGCGAACAAAAGCAGGACCACGGGGCGGGGAGTCACCCGGCGGCCGCCATCCCGCGCCGCTTGAAAAAGGCGAGCAGCGCCGGGACGTAGTCCTTGCCCACGGAGATACGAATCTCGTCTACCCCGAGGGCGCCGAAGAGTTGCTTGCGCTCTTCATCCAGTTCACGGACGCGAGAGGCGTAGGCCTCTCGGACGGCGGCGCTGCCGGAGTCGACCTCGACCGCGAGTCCGGACTCCGCGTCCGTCAGGCGGACGATGCCGGCGTTGGGGAGCGCTTCGTCCAAGGGCTCGCGGATGCGCAGGGCGATGATATCGTGGCGGCGGGCAGCGGCGCGCAGCTGGCGGGCGTAATCATCCGTGAGGAAGTCGGAGAGCAGGAAGACAGTGGCGCGCCGTTTCTGGACGCCCGTGAGGTATTCGAGCGCCGCGCCGATGTCCGTCCCACGCGTTTCGGGGTGCGCCCAGAGCACTTCACGGACGACGCGCAGGACGTGCGTGGAGCCTCCGGCCGGGCGCACGTAGCGTTCGGGTTTGCTGGCGAAGAGCAGCAGGCCAACCTTGTCCTTGTTGCGAATGGCGGCAAGAGCGAGGACCGCGCAGAGCTCGGCGGCCAGGTCTTCCTTCGTGCGGGGCAGCGCGCCAACGCCCTGAGAGGCGCTGACATCCACCAGGAAGATGACCGTGAGGTCACGGTCCTCGCGGTAGCGCTTGATCACGGGAACGCCCGTGCGAGCCATCACCTTCCAATCGAGGGAGCGCACATCATCGCCGGGGACGTAGGGCCGGAGTTCGTCGAACTCTATGCCGCGCCCTCGGAAGATGGCGTGATACTCGCCGAGGAAGAGGTCGTTGACGAGCCGGCGCGCCTTGATCTCGATCGCCTTCACCCGTTCGAGCATTTCCTGAGGGATGTCGCCGGGCCCGCCCGCGCGAGGGAGATCGGCGAACGGACGGGGAGCAATAGGCGTTGGCACGCGGCGAAGCGGGTTGCGCATGGGCTACGCCCCGCCATCAGGGGACATCGATGCCTTCGAGGACGCGCGTAATCAGGTCGTCGGTTGTGAGCTCCTGCGCTTCGGCCTCGTAGGTGGTGACGATGCGGTGGCGGAGGACGTCGCGGGCGAGTTCCTTGATGTCATCCGGGGTGGTGTACGCGCGGCCGTTGAGGAAGGCGTGGGCGCGGGCAGCCTGGGCGAGCGCGATAGAGGCGCGGGGAGAGGCCCCAAACGCAATCAGGGACGCGAGTTCGGGCATGCGGTAGGCGGCCGGCCTCCTGGTGGCGTAGACGAGCTGAACGATGTAGTCCTTGAGGGCGTCATCGAGCGCGACCTCGGAGACCGCGCGCCGGGCGGCGGCGAGCGCCTCACGCGAAGCCACCGCGCGCACCGTAGGGAGCGAGCCGTTCAGACTCATCTCAAGGATCTGGCGCTCTTCCGGCCGCGTCGGGTAATCCACGCGAACCTTCAGCAGGAAGCGATCGAGCTGTGCTTCGGGAAGGGGGTATGTACCCTCCTGCTCGATCGGGTTCATGGTGGCCATCACGAGGAAAGGCTCATCGAGCGGGAAGGTCTCGCCGCCGATGCTCACCTGGCGCTCCTGCATCGCTTCGAGGAGCGCGCTCTGCACCTTCGCGGGCGCGCGGTTCACTTCATCGGCGAGCACAATGTTGGCGAAGAGCGGGCCCCGGCGAACGCTGAACTGGCCGTCCCGCGGGCTGAAAATTTCGGTACCGATGAGGTCCGATGGCAGAAGATCCGGGGTGAACTGGATGCGGACGTGTTTGAGATCGAGCGCCGCACCGAGGGTGGAAACGGTGAGGGTCTTCGCTAGGCCTGGGACACCTTCGACAAGGACGTGGCCATGGCAGAGCAGGCCCACTAGGAGGCGGTCAATCAGAGTGTCCTGGCCGACGATTACGCGGTGGACTTCCGCACGGACGGAGGCGAGCACCTGGGCGGCATCAGCGGATACGGGCGAGAGCGTGAGGGCTCCTGAAGCCAAGCAGTTCTCCGCGTGCGAAAATCGCCGGGAGCAGCGCTCCGGCGGTAAGCCGTATTGTACGCGCGGTGCGTAAAGCTGCGATGAACGGCCGGGCGGCATATGCACCAGATTCAGGGGAGCCCGGATTTCGGTTTCGCTATTCTTCGATCGCCGCGTTTGCGGGGCCGAAGTTGTAGCTCGCCCTGGCGTAGGCGATCGCCCAGACTTCGCGGGCGCCCTCCGCCTTGAGCACCCTGGCGCATTCCTGCACCGTGGCTCCGGTGGTGACCACGTCATCAACGAGAGCCACGCGGAGGCCATCCAAAGCGGGACCGCGGTACTGGAACGCACCGGCGACGTTCGCCCGGCGTTCCCCTTCGTGGAGGCCGACCTGGCGACTGGTCCTTCGGGAGCGCGTGAGGGAACCCGTGGGCGGGGGCCAACCAGCCGCGCGCACCAAAAGCTCGGACTGGTTGAAGCCTCGCTCCCGTTCTCGCGAACGATGCAGGGGAACAGAAAAGAAGGCATCAAAGGAGTGTCCTGTTGAGGCGGCCAGCAGTGGCGCGGCCATGACCTCTGCGACCGGGCGAACGTGCTGGTATTTCAGGGCGTGGACGACCTTTCGCGCGGCGCCGGTCATTTCGAACGGGGCGAGGACGCCATCGAGGGACTGGAGACCGAAACAGCGGGGGCAGTTGCCGCTCCCCTGCCAGCGAGCGCGGCAGTGGGGGCAGCGACCCGGGCCCGAGGCGGACTCCATGGCGCTCTCGCATGGAACGCAGAGGAGCGTGCCGAACCGTCCGCAGTGTACGCAGCGTAGCGGGAAGAGCAGGTCCAGGGTTGTCCTGCGGAGCCGGGCGAGCATCGCGGGAGTCTACTCTCCGCCGAGGGGAAGAGCATCGCCTACAATGACGGAGTGGAGATCACTGTGCTGCTGTTCGCCTCGGTCGCCGAACGCGCAGGGACGCGCCGCTTCACGCTGCAGTTGGAGGAACCGGCAACGGTAGCTTCCGCGAGGGATGCGGTGCTCGCACGGTACCCGGTGTTGGAACCGTTCGTGCCGAACCTTATGTACGCTCTGGATGAGGAATACGCACGGGAGCGAGACCCGGTGACCGCGAATTCGACCCTGGCGTTGATCCCGCCAGTTTCGGGAGGCTGACAGATGCTGATTCGAGTGACTGCGGAGGTGCTCGACACCGACGAGGCGATTCGCGCCGTGGCGAGCGCACGGGCGGGCGCTATCAACGTTTTCCTTGGGGTAGTGCGGGACCACAACCTGGGGCGCAGCGTGCACTACCTGGATTACGAGGCGTATCCCTCCATGGCGGAGAAGGTGATGCGGGAGATTGCGGTGGAAGCGATAGCGCGATTCGGATTCGAAGATGTGGCTGTGCTGCACCGGACCGGGCGGATGGAGATCGGCGAGACGAGCCTGCTGATCGCCGTAAGCAGCGGGCACCGCGCGGAGTCGTTCGAGGGCGGGCACTGGCTGGTGAACGAGATTAAGAAGCGCGTGCCGGTGTGGAAGAAGGAAGTGTGGGCGGATGGCGAATCGTGGGTTGAAGGCCCGGAATCGCTCGGGATGCAGGCGCCATCACACCGCTAGGCGCCGCACGGTGTGTCGGAGCAATTTACCGGTAAGCTTGCAGGATGAGCACGAGCCACCCGCACGCCTTTAGCCGTTACTGCATGCAGTGTGGCCAGCGGTTGACCACCGCGGTCCCGGAGAACGACACGAAGCGGCGGCTGGTCTGCTTCGATTGCGGATTCGTGCACTACATCAATCCGCGGCCGGTAGCGGGCACTATCCCGATGCGGGCCGATGGGAGCATCCTACTGGTGAGGCGGGCGATCGAGCCGCGGATTGGCTGCTGGGTTTTCCCGGGCGGATTTATGGATATGGACGAGAGTGCGGAAGAGGCGGCGGCCCGCGAAACGTTGGAGGAGGCGAACCTAGAGGTCACCGACCTGGCGCTAATCGGGGTGTTCACGCGTCCGCAGCCGGGCGTGGTGGTGATCGTCTATGAAGCGCACGCGGTGGGCGAGGCCTCCGCCGGGGACGAGACGAGCGAGGTGGGGTGGTTTTCGGCAGATACGATCCCGTGGGGTGAGCTGGCGTTCGACACGACGGAGTGGGCGCTGAAGGCGTGGGCGGCGCGACACCCAAAAGGCTGAATCGCGCTAGAGAACCGAGCGGCCGCGAGTCAGGCGGTGCCGGAGGACTTTTGGCGACGCTGCCGCCAGAGGTGGACGAGCGCCGGGGCGGTGGAGGCGACGACCATTACGCCGACGAGCACGATGAAGAAAACATCGACGTATTCCGGCGGGATGGTTTTTCCGAAGAAGTAGCCGAGGAAGGTCATCGATGGCACCCAAAGGGCCGCACCAGCCACGTTGTAGGCTGCGAACTTGGGGTACGACATGTTCGCGGCGCCCGCCACGGTGGGAGCGAAGGTCCGGATGAAGGCGAGGAAGCGAGCGATGATGATCGTTTTCCCGCCATGTTTTTCGTAGAAGGCTTCGGCTCGTTCCAGGTGTTTACGTTTGAAGAGCTTCGAATCCTCACGGCTGAAGATCCGCTTTCCGGTGTGCTTGCCGATCTGGTAGCCGACGGCATCGCCAGCGACGGCGGCCGCGATGAGCAGGGGAATAAGAATCCAGAGGGAGAGGTTGACATCGCCGCGCTGAATGAGGAGGCCGGCGGTGATGAGGAGCGTATCGCCGGGGAGAAAGAAGCCTATGAGCAGCCCGGTCTCAGCGAAAACGATGGCGAAGAGGCCGAGGTAGCCCACGGCCTTAATGAGCGCCTCAAGGTCAAATCCCACGCTGTTGCCTCATACGGAAAGAGTACGAGGGATGGGGGATATGCGCCGTGCGGGCAGCGGCGCCGGTGAGGTCGGCTTAACCGTAGCGCGCGGCGAAATCGATTTCTGTGAGGGGTGCGCCGTGGCGCCGTTCGCTGACCGCAAGCTCCATGTGTGTTAGCTGGGCGAGGCCCTTGCGCGTGTCGCTGGCCACCCGGGCCTTGTCCTGCCGCTTGAGGCGCTGTTTGAACAGCCAGTAGGTAAACGTTTTCCACTCGGAGAGTGGGATATCGCCGCGGAGGAATGTGCCCGTTTCTTCGTAGTAGAGGGCGAAAAGCTCGATCCGGGGACGGCCGTAGACGCGCTCGAACATCGTCTCATCGACGCGCGGGTCCTGGCCCCATGGGCGGTTGCGATTCTCCTTGTGGATCTCTTCTTCGATGGAAAGCTGGAGAGCCTCTTCCACCAGCACTCCGTACATGAAGTTCAGATGAGCGCTGTGCTTCGCCTGGCCGATTCGGCTGGCGAACTCCGCGTCATCCAGTTCGAGGGGCCAGCGATTTTCGAAGATCAGGGCGTCGCACTCGCGAGAAGGGACGAGTTCGGGCATCTCATCGAGCAGGCGTTCAGCGAGGAGGAGCCAATCGAAGGCCTCGCCGAGCAGCAGGTAATGGAACGTGCGATCCCCAATGACCTCCGAGGGCTGACGCCAACTTTTGACGGCGTCGAGGAGGGCTTGGAACCAGTGCTCGCCACCGGCCACTGCCTGGCGCATGCGGAAGACTACCTCGTCTGTGGCGGGGAGGTAAGTCTCCTCGCGGTCCCGAGGTTCGAGGGTAACCGTTTCGGCTGCTTCGGCTTGAGCAAACACCGCCATTGATAGTATCAGACGGCACAACGGGCGTTTTCGAGTGAGGAGCGGAGCTTGCACTTCGGGGTGCGCGTTGCGAGGATGCGTCGCCGCGGCGGCCAGGAGTGCGCCAGTCGTAGTACGGCGAAGCGTGCTTCCCCGGTGCGGTGCGCTCATCCATGCTTCGGGTATGGCAACCTACGAAGCGATCCAGATTGGCGATAGCGCCCAGTTCACCAAGACGTTAAGCGAGACGGATATCTATCTGTTCGCGGGGATAACAGGGGATATGAACCCGGCACACGTCGACGCGGTTTCAGCAGCCGACGGCATGTTCAAGCAGCGCATTGCCCATGGGATGCTAACTGCATCCTTCATTTCGACGGTCATCGCGATGCAGCTTCCGGGCCCGGGCACGATCTACGCTGGCCAAAATCTGCAGTTCAAGGCGCCGGTCTTCATCGGCGATACGGTGACGGCGCGCATCCAATGCTCCGAGAAGCTGGAGGCGCGCAAGTGGGTGAGGTTCAAGACGACCGTGTGCAACCAGGACGGGACGGTAGTCGTCGAGGGCGAAGCGACCGTAATTCCGCCGAAGTAGGGGTCGGGCGAGCGTTTCGCAGCCAGCCGGCAAGTGGTTCCGGCTGGCTGGCGACTAAGATGGTTGCATGACGCTGGACCTGAGCCCCGGCACGGCAGCTATCGGTAATCCGCGGTTGGTGGGGGCCATTGTGGCGGAGATGGCGGGCGGGGCGATCAGCTTCGAGCGCTTTATGGAGATGGCGCTCTACCACCCCGAATACGGCTACTACCGAACTCACGGGCGCGTGGGAAAGCAGGGCGACTTCCTGACCAGCCCAACGATTCACCCCATGTTTGGTTGGATGGTTGCAGCGTGGTGCCGGGCGATCTGGGAGAAGTTGGGCCGACCCAATCCGTTCCACATCATCGAGCCGGGCGCAGGGGAGGGGGCGCTCGCAGCCTCGATTCTCGACTGGGCCGAAGGGCGCGCCGACGGGTTCGGCGAGGCCTTGCGGTATGTCGCGCTGGAGCCGAACGCCGCGGGAGCGGACCAGCGTGTGCAGTGGCGCGGAACGCCGATCGAGCCAGCGGCACACGGCGTTGTGCTCGCGAATGAGCTGTTCGACGCGCTCCCCGTGCGAGTCTTCGATGCTGGCGGCGGTCGTGGCCCGGTGGAGGTTCTCGTGCGCTGGGACGGAGAGCGGTTCGTGGAGAGTGCGGGCAGTGTGACTTCGATCGAGGATGCTCCTGAGGAGGGGCGATTCGAAGTGAACGCGGGCGCGTACCCGGCGATGCGCGGACTCTGCCGCCTGGTGGAGCGGGGCGCGATGCTCGTGTTCGACTACGGCTATCCGCAGGCAGAGCTCTGGGCCCCGTGGCGGACGAGCGGGACGCTGCTCTGCTTCTACCGCCACACTGCCCACCAAGACCCATACATCCACGTGGGAGAGCAAGATATGACGACGCATGTGAACTTTTCGGAGCTTTGCGCGGCGGCGGAAGAAGAAGAGATGGAAGTCTTCGGGCCCATTAGCCAGGCAGAGTTCCTCCATGCCCTGGGGGCACAGTCGTTGGTGGAATCTGCACGTTCCGAGATGAGCGAGTACTTCACCCGGAGGCGGGCGCTTGAACAGCTGACCGATTCGGCGGGGCTGGGTCGCGTGAGGGTGCTGGCCACGACGCGCGGGATGGAGGGCAAGCCGCCCGGATTCGAGGAGTCGCTGTGAGCAGCGACGGCGAGGTTGTGCTTGCAATCGGGGACCTGGCGCCGGAATTCACGTTGCCCGCCGTGCTGGACGGCGGCCAGCAGGTAGAGGTGCGGCTCGCCTCGCAACGAGAAGCCGGGCCGGTGCTGCTGATCTTCTACCAGGATGACGGAATGCCGATCTGCACGAGCGAACTGAAGGCGTTCGCCCAGGAGCACGAACTGCTGCGCGGGGCCGGCGTGCAGGTGTTCGGAATCAACACGAATGGGCTGGGCTCGCATGCCAAGTTCCACGAGCGCGACCACTTTCCATTTCCGCTCATCAGCGACTTCGAGGGGGAAGCGGTGCGGGCGTACGGCATGTGGGACCCGGACGAAGGCAAGAGCAAGCGGGGCG
>JBDSEP010000023.1:0-11106 GCA_039919985.1 Tepidiformaceae bacterium
ACGGGCGATGCGGGAACTTTCGCGTCTCATCAACGATGTGACGGAGCCCGTGGAGATGCGGGTAAACCCACAGCGGACGCAGGTGCTGTTCGCACTGACGGACACCGAGATGGTGGCCCAGCTTATCCAAGGGACGTTCCCGAACTTCAGCCAGTTGATCCCCGCCGAGTACACGACGCAGTGCACGGTGGTGGTGGACGAATTCAAGCGGGAGACGCGCATTGCAGCGATCTTCGCGCGAGACGGAAGCGGCATCATCCGGCTGCAGATTGCCTCCGGTGAAGGTGGCATGCCGGGCCAACTGACGGTCAGCGCGCGGGCGGACGAGATCGGCGACAACGAAGGCAAGATCGACGCGGAAGTGAGCGGCGACGCCAACAAGATCGCGTTCAACAGCCGCTACCTGCAGGACGTGCTGAACGTGCTCGGCGGGAAGGTGGCGCTGCAGATGACGAGCCCATCGAGCCAGGGGGTCTTCCGCCCGCTGGACGAACCGGACTACGTGCACGTGGTTATGCCGATGTTTGTCCAATGGTAGGTAGCACTACCTGCGTAGCATTTGAGTTGGAGCTGAAGCGCTAAACGGCCGCCCGCGGAGCTCGACTCCCACGACATTGGACGCTCTGGCCCCGCCATCCGATCCGATCGGGTCGGCTCTCCAAGCCGAACGAAGGTGCCGGCCAGGTCGTCTGCTTGTCCCTTGGGGTTACGCGTGAGGTCGTAAGCTGCGCTACAAGCTTCCGCACGATGGTGTTCCACTCTCGGTTGTCCGCCGGATCATCGGCTGAGGAGCGCGGACCGGTGGCGCCGGCCCCGTGAGAGCCGGTCTTCTTACCGCTCTTTCGGCCCAGCCACCCGCGGCTCGCTGCCCCGATGAGTCCCCGCAGGAGCGCGGAGGCCGAGTTTATTTCGTACCGCGCTCTCGCGTCCCGTCGGTCGCGGGAAAGCCCCGCTCAAGCAGCTCCTTGGCGTGCCCCACGCCAGCCATTCGCCGTTCGCCGTTCGGCCCGACGAGCGGGTCGTTCCTGGTGACGGAGTTGATGTAATACGTCTGGTAGGCCGAATCAACGAAAGTGCTGAAACCCTGCATGTCCAGCATGCTGTTGACGGAAAACTTAGACATGCGGTTCCCAAAGCGCGGGTTTTCGGCTACCCGGTTCGCGTAGGCGAGCGTCTCGCGCTCGAGGTCGGCTGGCGGGTAGAGTCGGTTGACGAAGCCGTACTCGCGCGCCTCGGCGGCTGTGATGAACCTTCCCTCGTAGAGGATCTCCTTGGCGCGGCGAGCACCAATATCCCAGGGGGCGGTGAAATATTGGGTGTGCGACGGGAGAAACAGGGCGTCGTCCGCGGCAAAAATGAAGTCCATCGAGCTGGCGAAGATCCAGCCGCCGTAGATGCAGTAGCCGTGGACCATTGCGATGGTCGGGATAGGCATGTTCCGCCAGCGCAGCGATGCTTCGTGCCAGTAGCGGCGGGTGCTCTGGTAACGTGATTCCGGCTCCTTGGTGAGTCCACGCTCTTCGCGGTCCGCGACGGAGTCGGGCGTACCGAGGTCGTGGCCCGCCGAGAAATGCCTGCCGTTGCCAGAAAGCACGATGACGCGCGTCTGCGGGTCGGACATAGCACGCTCGAAGGCGTTGTCCATCTCCTCCACCATGAGCGGCGGCTGTGCGTTGTGGTACCGCGGTCGGTTGAGGATTACCCGCGCAACCGGGCCGGGCTCGAAGATGATGTCTCGGTATTCCATGGGTGTTCGCCTTTCGTGAGTGCAGGTCTGGCTGCGGCCGGGTCAGGCCGGTGGTGGACCTTCGCCGGTAATGCCCCGGGCGGTGAGGTCGGCGATGCGCTCGGCGGTTAGGCCGAGACGTTTCTCGAGGATTTCCGCGCTGTGTTCGCCGTGGCGGACCGGAGGCAGGCGAACCCCGCCGGGCGTGTCGTGGAGGTTCGCAATGATCCCTGGCATGGGGATAGCGCCGATGCCTTCCGGCTGCTCCACGTGCACCCAGTGGCCAGTCTCGCCGAGCTGCGGGCAGGCCAGGACTTCGGCTATCGAACGGACTTTCGCGGCCGGCAAATCGAGCCCCTGCAGGCACTCCACGAGTTCGTGAGCGGAGCGTTCGGCGGTCCACTCAGCAATCGCGGCGCACGCAGCGAGGGCCTCAGGACATTGGCTGGATTGCGGAAGCAGTGGCGCTAGGCAGCTGATGAGCCCCCTCAGCGCCCCCCAATCTCGGTCGTCGCGAATGGTGATTGAAACCCACTGATCCTCGCCAACGGCGGGGAAAATACCCTGCACTGCCACGTCAAGGTCCAGGTTACCGAGCCTGGCGGGCGGGGGTTCGAAGGCGAAGAACTCGCCGAGCATGGCAATCATCGACTCATGCTGGGAAACCTCGACGTGTTTACCCTCGCCGGTCGCGTCGCGGGCGTGGAGAGCGGCGAGGACGGCCGCCGCACCATTCAGGCCTGCCACGGCGTCCGGATACATGACGCCTGAGACCTGTGCGCCTCCGCCGGGCTCTCCAAGCAGTGAGGCGTTCCCGGACATCGGCTCGATGGTTCCGCCGATGCCCGGGTACTCACTGTAGGGTCCCGAGAGTCCGAACGCCGGCATGGAGAGGAGGATGATTCCAGGCTGCACTGCTCGCAGTTCTTCGAACCCGATGCCAAGGTTGGTGAGCACACGCGGGGTAAAGTTCTCGGCGACCACATCGGCATCGCGGACGAGGTCGAGGAACAGCTCGCGGCCCTCTCCCGTGCTGAGGTCGAGTGTGATGCCGTACTTGTTGCGGTTCACGCTGTTGGCGAGATAGGAGCGGTTGTACGGCCGTTCGCCGGGACCACTAACGGGGTAAGCCGCCAGGCCTCGTCCCGCTTCGAAGCCTCCGCGCCAGGGGTCGGGCCGGGTGCGTGATTCCACTTTGATGACCTCGGCACCGAAGTCACCGAGTAGTTGAAGGGCGTAGGAGCCGGCCCAGGCTTGCGTCAGATCAATGATGCGGATGTGTTCGAGTGGGAGGCGGGTCATGAGCGGGCCTCCAGGGTGCGGGCCACCGGAGCAAGCACTCGCGCCGTGTCTTCGGCGATTCGCGCCAGCGGGAGCGATTCCGGCGGCTTCTCCCCGAAGACGCGGAACGAAGGGCCGGGCATCTTCGTCGCGGCGGAGCCGTCGCGCGGAAGTATGGAGACGAAACTGCCTCGCTCCAGAAGATGTGAATCGTTGGGTAATTCGGCGGGCCGCATGAGCATTCCGCAAGGCACGCGCACGAGGCAGAGCTCTTCGAACAGTTCCTGGCGCGTTTTGGTCATAATCACCGGCCCCAGCAGTTCGCGCACCGCCTCCATGTTCACTCGGCGCGCACCCTCGGTGGCCAGCCTGGGATCGAGCGGGTCCACTTTGAGGTCCCAGAGCCCGACGATCGTCTCCCAAGAGCGCTCGGATGAGGTGATGATGCTGACCTGACCGTCGGCGCAATCGAAGAGGAAGCCGTCGGCCTTTTCTCGGCGTTTTGGACCGCCCTCCTGATAGGAGCACTGCACCACAGAGGGGCTGAGGACGTTCACCATGGCTTCGAGCGCCGAGGCATCGACGGCCTGCCCTCTGCCGGTCTGGGAGCGGTTGGCGATGGCGGCGAGCGCGCCCAGGTACCCAGCGAGGGCGGCCACGACGGAAGTCTGGTTGCCCGGCTCGCGAAGCGGCAAGCCCCCGGCGACGCCGTTGATCGCTGCCATGCCGGAGAGCGCGGCGACTGTCAGGTCCGACGAGGGCATCGCGGCGAACGGCCCTTCGCGACCCAAGTCGGTGAGGGAGAGGGTAATGAGGCGCGGAAACTCTCCGAGGTCCTCGGCCAGGCCGCTCTGCGCAACGGCGTCACCGACGAGAAGAATGTCGGCGGTGCCAACGAGTCCGCGGAGCAATTGGCGCCCCTCAGGCAGCCGCCAATCGAGCACGACGCTCGCCTTACCCGGATCCAGCCACACCCTGAGCCGCCCGTCAGCTGCCTCGTCTGGAAGCGAGACTTTCACGACCTCGGCGCCAGAATCAGCGAAAAGCTTGCCGCAGTAGCCAACCTTGATGCCTCCGGCGACTTCCACTACTTTCAACCCGTTCAGTAATTTCACTATCGAAGTACCTCGGTCGTTCCGTTGCTGGCTGTCACGAGCCGCGCTGCCGCGGGTCCAGGATATCGCGGACGCCGTCGCCGAAAAGGTTTAGGGCGAGAATCAGTACAAAGATCGCGGCACCCGGATAGAGCATGAGCGTGGGCGTCGTGTAGATGAGGGTGAACGAATCCTTGAGCATGGCGCCCCAGGTTGCGGTTGGTGGGCGAACCCCGACTCCGAGGAAGCTCAGGCCGGCCTCCGCGAGTACCGCGCCGCCCATGCTCAGCGACGCGACGACGATCATCGGTGCAGTGGCGTTCGGCAGGATGTGTCGAAACATTACCCGCATATTGCTCGCACCGAGGGCGTGGGCCGCGAGCACGAAGTCGGCTGAGCGCAGGGCGAGCACACGACTGCGCATTACGCGTGCATAGCCCGGAAAGGCCGCGATCCCCAGCGCGAGGGCCACGGTGAAGAACGAGGGTTCGAGGACGAGCACGAGCGTCAGTGCGAGGAGCAGGCCAGGGATCGCCATGAAGGTGTCCGTGATACGCATGAGGAGGGCATCGACAAGGCCGCCGAAGTAACCTCCGACGAGCCCCAGTGGGATACCGATGGTGCCCGCGATAATGACGGCGACGAAGCCGACCCCGAGGGAGATCCGAGTCCCGAAAAGCACGCGACTGAAGACATCTCGGCCAAAGCGGTCAGTTCCGAAGAAGTGGTCGCGTGACGGCCCGGCCAACGACTCGAGACCATTCGCCTCCGTTGGGCCGTAAGGAGCGAGCATCGGCGCCAGGATAGCGACCACGCAGAAAGCGAGGAGAACGAGCGCCGCGCCGGCAGTCACCGGGTAGCGGCGCGCGAGTGCGAACGTCTGGCGCCCGATGGAGTTCCGCGCGGCGCGCCGCGGCACGGGCAATGCGGGGATGGACTGTTCGGTCATGCAGTTCCTACGTGTACGTGATTCGAGGGTCGAGCTTCGTGTAGGTCAGGTCCACGAGCAGGTTGACTACGATGGTGACGACGGCGAACACGACAACAATCGCCTGAAGGGTGGGGTAATCGCGCGAGCTGATGGCGTTCACCGCGAGGCGCCCGATGCCGGGCACGCTGAACATCGTCTCCACGATCACGCTCCCTTCGAGCAACGCCGCCATGCGCAGACCGGCGACGGTGACGACTGGCAGGAGGCTGTTGCGGAGCGCGTGGCGAAGGACGATCGCTTTGCCCGAGAGCCCCTTTGCGCGAGCAGTGCGGATGTAGTCGTAGCGAAGAACTTCGAGCAGGCTCGAACGGGTGTGACGCATGATCGGAGCGGCGATCGTCATGCCGAGGACGCTAGCGGGCATGGCCAAACCTTTCACAGCGAGCAGCGGGTCGTCCCAGAGGTTGGTGAAGCCGCCAATCGGGAGCCAGTGCAACTGCACCGTGAAAATCCAAATAAGGCCCATGGACAGCACGAAGGATGGAACTGCGATGCCGGACGTAGCCAGGAGCGTGACCGCCAGATCGATGGGCGAGCGCGGGCGAAGGGCGGCGATTACGCCAAACGCCACGCCTGCAATTGTCCCGAGTATCATTGCCACGACGGCCAACTGCGCCGAGGCAATTAGCCGCGACTGGATCTCCTCGGAAACCGAGAGGTTGTTGCGCGCCGAGACGCCAAAGTCGCCTCGCACCGCGTCGAGTGCCCAATCGAGGTACTGGATGACGAGCGGTCGGTTGAGCCCGAGGCTTTCCTTAATTTCCTTGACCTGCTGGGCATCGTAGCCAACCGTCGATTCGCCGCTAAGCGCGGCGACGGGATCCCCCGGGAGGGCGCGCATGATCGCGAAGACTACGACGCTTACCAGGAAAACCACTACCAGTGATTGCAGTACCGACCGAACGACGTATCTCGTCATCCTCACCTACTCCTGATCGCCCGGGCGCAAGGGGGCGTTCGCGCCCGGGGAGACCGTTGACAGGGCCGTTAGGCCTTCCATGCCAGCCGAACGTCCGGATTGGTGCGGTTTTCGCGCATCGGCACCACTCCGCGGAGCTTCTTCGAAACGCCGTAGAACGTGGGGGTTGTGATCGTGTGAGCGCGGTACGCCTGGTCGTACTGCTTGCGGAGCATCTCCTGATAGAGCTTTTTGCGGCCTTCGGTGTCGAAAGCCGTTTCGAGCTTCGTGATCAGTTCGTCCCAGTCCGCGTTCGTGGGCTGGCCAGGGTTATATTTGCCCTTGCTGCCCATGCGCGTGAGGAAATACTGGTAGAGCTCCCCACCTTCCGCCGGTGAGCCGGCCGTCGCGATGGGATACTCGCCCTTTGTGCGGAACTTGTCCTGATAGACGGCCAGTTCGAGTTGCTCGATCTGGACCTTGATCTTGAAACGAGCGAGTTGGGCCTGGATAGCCTCCGCCTGCGGAGCGGCATAAGTCGCAAGCCGGAGATCCAGGCCATCCGGGAAGCCGGCCTGGGAGAGCGACTCCTGGGCCTTCTTCGCATCGTAGTCGTACCTCGGAGCCGAGGGGTCTTGGAGCCACGAGTCCACGGTGAGCATGTTCGCCGCGGGCTTGCCCAGTCCGAAGGCGAGCTGCTTGTTCAGTTCATCGCGGTTGATTGCGTAGTTGATCGCCTTGCGCAGTGCGAGGCTGTCGGACGGCGCCTTGTTCGTGACAAACTCGACCATCTGGTAGCCGGCTGAAGGAGCCTCGATAACTCCGGCGTTGCCGGAGTTCTTGAGCTGGTCGATGCTCCCCAAGTCCAGGACGTTGACAAGGTCGATGTCGCCCGAAAGCAGCGCGGCGACGAGCGCTTCGGGCTGAGGGATGATGCGGTTGATGATGCGGTCGATGTAGGGCAGCGCTCCGCCGGAGGCGTCCTTCAGCGGCCACTCCGGGTTGCGAACGAAGACGGATTCGCCGTCCTGGGTGATCTTCTCGACTTTGTACGGGCCAACGGAGACGGGCTTCTTGTTGAACTCGTCCGGTCCCAACTTCTCAAGCGCCGGTGGAGAGATGAGGAAGCTGGAGGAGACGAACGACGAGAGGAAGAGCGCGTTTGGACGCGCCAGTTTTAGGACCGCGGTGTATTCATCCGGCGTCTCGACCCGTTCGATGAGCGAGAGGCCGGGCCGCACTGGAGCGTTTAGCTTGGCGTCGCTGCCGCGTTCGACAGCGAATTTGACGGCCGCCGCATTGACTGGCGTACCGTCCGCGAACTTCAGGTCCTTGCGCATCTTTAGGGTGACCGTTGCCTGGTCGGGCTGCTCGAACGAGTCAGCGAGGTACGCCTTGATTTCGTCGCCCTCATAACGAAGGATGGTCTCGGCGTAGAGGCGGTTGAAGATCGGATCGTTGCCGCCGCTGGAGCGCTGTGGGTCGGCGAACGCGAGGTTGCCGGCACGGGCCATATTCAGTTCGCCGCCACGCTTAACGATTGGGGCGGTGGTTGCGCCGGGCGCTGGCGTGCTA
This sequence comes from Tepidiformaceae bacterium, assembly GCA_039919985.1. Classification (GTDB taxonomy): domain Bacteria; phylum Chloroflexota; class Dehalococcoidia; order Tepidiformales; family Tepidiformaceae; genus PNKC01. The sequence continues at coordinate 7,566 of JBDSEP010000023.1, forward strand.
CCTGTGCCGCTGCCGGGCGATCCGCTGTCGTCGCTATCATCGGAGCCGCAGCCGATGGCCGCTATGGCCGCCATGCCCGCCGTTGCGATTCCGCTTGCGGCAATGAACCGTCTTCGCCCCAAGCGCATTGAGGCGCGCCGCGCCCAGTAGTTTCCCTCGTCCATGTTCCCCTCCTGGCGTGACCCACCAGGGCCCGTACGGGAGGATGCTAGTTCGGGCCCAACGCTAGAGGAACTTCGAATCTTTCAACAAATAATTGCCTCGATTCACATCAAATAACGGCGCGTTCGGCGGCGCGCGTTTGGATGCGGCTCCAGATGGCGCGAAGTTGGTCGAGGTACCGCCGGGCACCCTCCCCGAGATTCTCCACGGACGAATAGACAGCGTAGAGAGGATACGAGACGTCAAAATCTACGACGTCTAGTTCGACCAGTTCACCCTTTTTCAGTTCGTCTCCTATTGCCCCTCGCACAATGAAGGCCGCGCTGTCCATCGCTAGGGCCATGGACTTCACGGCAAGCGAACTATCGGACTGGGCGGCGTACCTTACCGCTTGATCAGGGTGGCCCTGGAGCCAGCGCTCCAGTGCGCTTCGGGCGCTACCCGCCGCGTACCCAACCAACGCGAACTTCGTCAGTTCAGCAAAGCTCACCACCAGGCCGACGAGCTGGTGTGAGGGAGGTGCGACGGCCACAATCCGGTTCTCGGCCACCTACTCCTTGACCAGACCCTCCAGCACGTAGGAGTCGCCGAAAAAACCGAAGTCGACGGCACCGGCGCGAATCATATCGGTAGCCTCAGTCGGATGGAGGCTCTCGAAGTTGACCACGCATTGCGGATCTTCGTTGCGCAGTTGCTCTGTCGCCTCGGCGAGGACGCCAAAGTAAGAGAGGGCGGCGATGCGGACGGCGTGCATACGGGCGTCGGCTCTGTTGCGAGACCCCGAGAGGAACTCCTGATAAGCCCCGGCGACTGTGTCGGCCAGACGGTAGAGGTCTTTGCCGGCGGCGGTGAGGAGGACTTCCTTGCCCGCGACATAGAACAGCTTTGCCCCGCATTCGGTTTCCATCTGCCGCACCTGGCTATAGACGGACGGCTGGGTGAGGAACTCCTTCTCAGCTGCGCGCGTGTAACTGCGCTCGTCCGCGACGCGCTTGAAGGTCAGGAGCTGTTCGATTCTCAATGTTTTCTCCCGGGGCGAGACTGCCATGGGCTTAGGGAGGGTGCGGCATCCGCGGCTGGGGAATTAATACGGAATACGGAAGGTGATCGAAAGCATCAGTAACATAGCCCTTCCGGCGCGGGCAGGTCGAGCGGCTCGAGGCGTCGGAAGCGCCACGTGGAGGCCGCGCCTCTTCGGGGCCGTAGCGAGCAGTTGGGCTCGAAGGGAATCGGAGCGCCGCCATTGCGGGAGCGATCCGCACGGCCCCTCCTGGGAACGGTGAGCCGTTATTCCGGGTCCGTGGGGATTCGGCCGTCGGTGAATGCGCCGAGGATGGTGGCGGCTATCGCGCGATGAGCGTTTGGCGCGAGGTGGGTGCTATCTGAGAGGAAGAACTCGTCAGAGGATTGGAGTGTGCCCTGTGGAAGTTCCAGGTAGGTGACATGCAGCTGCTCGGTGAGTGCGCGCGTTTCGACTATGAAGCGGCGCAGGAGTGCCCTCCGCCGACGGACCACGGCACCATTTCCGGAGGGGACGCGGATGAAGCCCTGCAGCGCGACGACATGTATCTGCTCTTCGCGTGCGAGGGTGCGCATGGCCTGGGCGGTGCCCTCGATCACCGCATCATAGGAAGCCACGGGAGCTGCTCCGAGGATGGCGTGCGCGAGTCGTCGCGCGAGCCGGTCAACGGCTGAGCCGAGGGTGCCGCCGGCCCGGCTGGCCCGGGCAAACCTCCGCTCGATTAGCTGGTAGGCGTTGCCGACGCGCTCTCCGTAGCGTCGACGAACGCCATGCCCAACCATGGCGACATGGAAGGCGAACGGCGCGAGGACCAGGATGGCGACATCGGGGCGTTCGCGGGCGAGTTCTCGGGCGAGATAAGCATTGGCACCGGAGGCGTGGGCGTAGAACGTCCGAAAGGTGAGGTCGACGGGCGAGCCGAGGAGGGAAGGGAGGGAGTTCGCGAGGATGTTGGGCCACGCCTCGGAAGGATCGCCGAGTTGGGCGCCGCCGGAGTTGCTCTGCCCGAGTACGAGGATGCGCGTCGCGTTCGGCACGGAGAGCAGTGTGGGGGAGTGAAGGTCGTGGCACAACGGATTGTTAGCGGACAGTTGCGAGGGACGAAGCCCGTTAGCGAGAAGCTGGTTCTGGGCCCCAGTCAGTGGGCCAATCGTCGCCGCCGAGGAGGATGCCGAAGGCCCAGGAATCGAGGTCCGGGGGCTCGATGCCATGTGCGCAGAGAATGGTACCGACGTGCGTGCGGTGTTCGCAGCCGTGCATGAAGAGCTGCGTCAGCATTGTGGCGGCAGAGCGCTTTCCGTCGCTCAGTTGGATGAAGGAGCCGGGGTCGGGGAGGGAATCGGCGACGGCGGTAAGTTCGGCGGCGGATTGCGCCGCGAGCTGTCGCAGGAACGCAATGTCCGCGAACTCCGCGGTGGCGACATCCGCGGGCGGGCGAGCGGTAAGCCTGCGGTGGTAGGAAAGCTCGCTGGTGAGCAAGTGCAAGAGGGTTTCGCGAAGGCTGCCGTAGACGCCGGGAGCGGTGGCATCCAGGGTCTCGGGTGGAAGCGCGCCAAGGCGTTCGATCAGCTCCCGGTTCGCCCAGTTGTTGTATTCGATGAGCCGCTGGAGGTAGGTATGCACGGATCGCTAGTGTAGCTAATCTCTCGACGCCCTCGGCGGGAAGTGGCGGTGTATACTTTCGCTGCTATGGCTCGCCCTCCGAATTGATCGACTGCCCCCGCTGCTAAGTGGCCACTCGCCCGGCCACCGCCTCCTGCACTGTTCGCCGACCGCCGTTAACGTCGATAGCAATTCAGGAGTATTCCCGTGCGTCTCTATTCTGACCTGGCCCCATGGTTCCATCTGCTTACGCATCCCTCGGATTACGCGGAGGAGGCGGCTTTCGCTACGAACGTTTTCGAGGCCGCCTCTTTAACGCGCCCCGAGACGTTGCTCGAGCTTGGTTCTGGCGGCGGCAACAACGCATCGCACATGAAGGCGCGCTTCACGCTCACACTCAGCGACATCTCGCCTGAGATGCTGGAACTGAGCCGTGGCATCAACCCCGAATGCGAGCATATCCAGGGTGACATGCGAACCCTGCGGCTTGGTCGCGTGTTCGATTGCGTCTTCATCCATGATGCGATCGAGTTCATGACCACTGCCGATGACCTGCGCGCGGCGATCGATACGGCGTTCGCGCACACGAAGCCGGGCGGGGTACTTTTGGTCACGCCGGATTGCACGCTCGAAACGCAGAAGCCGAACGTCGATTGCGACGGCCACGATGGGACGGACGGCGACAGCCGCAGCCTGCGCTACCTGGAGTGGACGCACGCCCCAAACGAGGGCACGTCCACCTACGACGTGGACTAC
>JBDSEP010000088.1:0-5786 GCA_039919985.1 Tepidiformaceae bacterium
CTGCGTTCCAGGCGACTGCCTTCATAGAGTCCTCCGTTTCCTGCCGTGAGTTCGCCATGCGGTTGCGTAGTTTGCCATTTACACCCTCGATAGGGAGGCATATTATCCCGACCACGGTCAAAGGGGGCCATCCATGGCAACTTACATTCTCCTGAGCACCCTCACAGACGAGGGCCGGAAGACGTTGAAGTCCCGCCCCGAGCGTCTCAACGAAGTGAACAAAGAGCTCGAAGCAATGGGTGGGCGAGTCGTCGCCCAATACGCAGTGCTTGGCGGCTTCGATTTCGTCAACGTCATTGAAGCGCCGAGCAACGAAGTGGTGGCGCGAATCTCCGTTGAACTCGGGTCTCGCGGCACCGTCCAAATAACGACGCTGCCCGCCATCTCCGTCGAAGCGTTCACCCAGCTGTTGGCGAAATCCGCTGGCGCCTAGCCATGAGTACCTACATCGTCCTCAGCCGCCTCAACACTGAGGGGATCAGGCGCATCCGTTCACATCCCGAGCGTCTCGTTGAGCTGCGCGAAGAAGTCGCACGCCTCGACGGCAAGGTCGTCAGCCAGTTCGCCCTCCTCGGTAAGTACGACCTGTTCACTGTGCTCGAAGCCCCCGATAACATCGCGGCAGCGCGCATTTCGGCCGAACTCGGCGGCTCGGGGCGCGTCCAGATGACCATTCTGGCCGCCACCGATATGGCACTCTTCACTCGCCTGCTCTCCCAATCCACCGAGACCACGGGCCCGCACAAGTGGCAGATTCGCGTCTGGGCGCAGGTCGCGCGGCGCGCCCTCCGCTCCTCCACCGTCACCCGCCACGTCCGAGACGCATGCGATCCGCTAACGATTGAAGGCCTCGAAAACCTCAAGGATTTCAAGGGCCCGGCTGTCTATATCGCTAACCACAGCAGCCATCTGGACAGCCTGGTGCTGATTCACGCCCTGCCCGAGAGGGTGCGTCGTCGCCTCGCCTTCGGCAGCGCCGCCGACCGCTGGTTCTTGAAGGGCCGCAAGGGCTTCAAGAAGCAGGGCTGGTGGAACTCGCTCTCCATGAACTCCTGGCCAATCAAACGAGGTGGCGGCCGTTCATCCCTCGAATACGGAGAATGGCTGCTGGATAAGGGATGGTCCCTCGTCATCTTCCCCGAGGGCACCCGTTCGACCACCGGCAAGATGGCCCACTTCCGCCACGGCGTATCGCTCATTGCGCTCGCGAAAAACGTCCCCGTCGTACCGGTCTACATGGCGGGGCTGCGCGAGATTCGTCCCAAGGGCTCCCAGGAGATCGTCCCCGGACCAGTCTCTGTGCGTATCGGCAAGCCCATCTACTTAGCGCCAGGCACCGAGGTCCCGGACGCCACACTTCAGCTCTACCGCGCCATGGAAGAACTCCGCAGCCAGACGCCGCACCACCGCCGTCCGCTTGCCCCCCAGGCAACAGACGACGCCGAAGCCGAGAAAGCTGCCGAACCCGCCCGCCCTTAAACGCAGTTGCGGATCTCTCCCGTAGCCAACAGGTCTTCGATCGCCACTGCTACGCCGTCGTGCTCGTTCGAGGCTGTCACGGCCTTCGCCAGCGACTGTACATGCGGCGACGCCTGGCCCATGGCGTACGACCCTCCTGCCACGCGAAACATTTCGATGTCGTTCTCGGCGTCGCCGAAGGCCACCACTTCATCGAGGCCCAGGCCAAGGTCGGCGCAGGCCACGGCCAGGGCGACACCCTTATCCGCGCCAGCCACCGTTAGCGTGTAGATCGATTTGCCGCGGCTGGAGATCGACTCCACGAAGCGCACATGCTCCTTCCAGCGCGGGGCCAGCTCCTCGGTAATACGCCGGTTCGTCTCGCTCCCCTGGATGAGCGCGATTCGCGGCAGCGAATCAGCCTCCCTCGCAAGCGAGGCGACAGCGGTCATTCCCGGCGGCATTTCGGCGCTGGATGGCGAACCCTCCATCTTTACGAGCACCCGCTCGTCGAACGCCACGGTGGCGATGCAGCGTGTCGAGTCGCAGAGCGAGTAAAGCTCCGCTGCGAACTCCGCCGGGAGCCGCAGGTCCAACAAGTCGTGACCCTGCGGGAGCCGCACCTGCGCTCCAGAGCAGGCCACGATCGGCCCCACCGCTCCAGCCTCCGCCGCCACTCGCGCGGCCAATTGATACCAGCGCGCCGTAGCAAGAATGATGGAAAACCCCGCCGCCCGCGCGGCACGTAGCGCCTTCAGATTGCGCTCGCTGATCTCCTCCTTCGAGTTGAGCAGCGTCCCGTCGAGGTCGATCGCTAGCGCGCGGTACGTGCTACACCCCCCGGCGTAGCCGGAATCCCGGTCATGAAGCCGCCGCCGCCCTTGTAGTCGCAGCGTCGCGCAGTTCGCCGAAGACTTCCTCCGCAAGGTCGCGCATATGATCCACGTCCGGCATGAGTCGCGGCTCAGCCATCATCGCGATGTAGAGACTCTGGTTGTAGCTGCCGATGGCCACCCCGTAGCCGAGCGTTCCCCCGAGGGGCATCAGGCCCACCATGTCCAGCATCTGATGCCCCGCCAGGTACTGCGGCACCTGCGAAGCAGGGACATTCGTGGCAACGAAGTTAATACCGTAACCCTGAGGCGACATGAAACCTGTCGGCGCAACCGGGGCGTTTGCCCCCCATGCTGCCGCAAGGTCCATCGCGCCCATCGTGAACTGGGACGAGGCGGCGACCACGCTTGGCGGCACGGAGTCTCCCATCTCCGTCAGGATCTCCAGGCCTTGGGGCTCGCGTGCACCTTTGATTCGCCCCGTCTCTACGCTCACCGCGGTCAGCCTCGCGGCCGCGTCCATGGGCTGCGCTGGCAACGTCGGAAACATCATCGAAACGCGGTTGCCCAGTGCGCCGCCCTGGTCTTCGCGCCGCACGCTTACGGGGCAGCCGAGGCGCATCACGCGCCCGTCGACAGCGATGCCTTTCTCCTTGAGGTAGCGACCCGCCGCCTCACTCAGGATCGTCAACACCACGTCATTCACGGTGCCACCGAGTGCGCCCCGAATCTCCCGTACTTCGCCAAACGGGAAGCGAGCCCATGCCAGCGAGCGCCGCTGGGTAACGAGGCCGGCGGACCATGGCGTGGCAACCACGGGCTGCGTCATGAACTGACCCAACGACGTCGTGGTTGCTCCCAGAAGTGCCGACCGTTGGGACTGCTCCTGGAGGTTGGCGGCCAGGCTGCGGGCGCGCTCTGCGCGTTCCATCTGTTCACGTGCGGCATCCTGCAGCGCGTCGCGGATCGCGTCGCCAGGTGATGGCGCCGCCGAGGCCGCCCACGCGGGGCCAACCGGAGTCGGGTCCGGGGCAGCTCGGAAATCGAGGATGACGTTCGTCAGTTCGATCCCCGAAACGCCGTCCACGAGGCAGTGGTGGATCTTCCAGAGCATCACCGTGTGATCGGGCACGCCCGTAAATACATGCATCTCCCATAACGGGCGGCTTCGATCGAGTGGTGGCTCGTGCAGCCTCACTGCCGCCTTCGTCGCTGAATCGAGCGTGGCACCCGGCGGAAGCTTGTGGTGCTTGATATGCGTCTCGATTTTGAAGCCGGCGTCGTCTTCCCACGTGGGATGCCCGAGGTTGAACGGGACGAAGTTCAGCTTCTGGCGATAGCGCGGAACGAGATGCAATCGCCCCTCGATCTGCTTCACCACGGTTTCGTAGGCCATCTCTCCTTCGAAAATCGAAAGGCTCCCGATGTGCATCGGCCCGTTCATCGACTCGTTGTACAGGAACGAAGCATCCTGGCTTGAGAGGCGCCTGCTCACGGCCGGATTCGCCAGTGTTGGTGTCGAAGTCATCGTACGTTCTCCCGTTGGCGCCCCGGCGCTGGTAGTTGTTTCCCGCTCATGATGCCGCCAGCGATTCCGCAAGCTGGCGATAGACCGCCACGTTCCATACGAGCCCGCTGTGGCTGCCCAGGACTTTTACGTTCGTTGCACCCGCCACCGGGCAGGCCCGCGGCGCCACGATCTGGTCTTCCGTGCTGAAGATCGAAGTCACCAGAGTTCTAGCGTTCAGCGGGCGCCGGAGGTCCTCCAGGTAGCTGCATCCGCATGCCGGGAACGAGCAGTCCGGGTCAAGGAGGCGGCGCGCGTTGTTGCTCGCGTTCCCTACCCGTTCGTGTCCGAGCGAGGAGGCGGCCGATAGTGACTTCCCCGAGCGCGCCAGTTGCACAAGCCCCGACGCAGGTGACCCGAGCAGCACAAGCTGCGATACCCGCGAACCCATTCGGCTGGCCAGCGCCCACCCCAGCATCCCGCCGCGGCTGTGACCCACGATCGACAGGCGCTCTTCAGCGCCCAGACGGTTGGCAAGCATCGCTGCCACCTCGTCCACGAGCCGGTTGGGGCAACCCGCGTTAAACGCTAGGTGCGAAGCGATTGGCCGATAACCGATGCGCCGCAACCAATCCAGCAACGGGAGAAGGTAGAGATCGTTTCCGAAGAGACCAGGCAGCACCAGCACCGATTCCCCGTGGCCACGTGGAATCCCCACGCCGTGATACACCGGATTCCCCAGGAGAGCGGCGTACTCCGCCCCTGCCTTCGCCTCCTGTTGCAGCACCGTGCCCACCGAACTCATCTGCCACTCCCATTCAAAACTCGGGCCGGTCGGTTGGTACTCCGTTCCAGCAGTTTCGCGAGCGGGCTGGATCATAGCAGGTCGCTGCGGCCCGCGGTGCAGATTGCAATACATCTTCCCTCGCGGTTCCCGCTGGACGGGCGCCGACCATCCGGGTCGCGCGAACGACGCATTCGCCGCCAACTGGGGCCTAGTCTCCCCCTGCGCTAACCTCGATGGATGGCCAAGCGCATCTTCGACGTGGCGCTGACGATGCTCTCTCTCCCCATAGTCTTCGTCCTCGTAGCATCGATGGCCGCCGTCCTCGCGGTCGAACTACGTGGCAACCCCTTTTTCGTGCAGAGGCGGATTGGCCTCAACGGTCAGCCATTCTCCATGCTCAAGCTTCGCACCATGCGCCACGCTCGCCCGGGAGAAGAGACCGACCGCACGGTCGATGACTGGGACACGTTCGTCTTCGCTCCGGCCAACCAGCCAGATCCCCGAATCACCCGCTGGGGCGCGTTCGCCCGCCGAACAAGTCTGGATGAACTCCCCAACCTCTGGAACGTGCTCAAAGGCGAAATGAGCATCGTTGGACCCCGACCGGAGATCCCGGAGATCGTGCTCCAGTACCCGGAGCGTTACCACCTTCGCCACACCGTGCGCCCCGGCATCGCCGGCCTCGCCCAGATCCACGGTCGCTCAGATTTGACCTATGACGAAATCGCTACCTACGATCTCGAGTACGTGGATCGACATTCGATGTTGACCGACCTCCAGATCCTCTGGCGCACGGCGGGAATCGTTCTGCGCGGGAGTGGCGCGAGATGACGACGCCCACGGTCGGCACTCCCGCCCCGGTGCCCGTCAGCTTCTTCTCCCGCATGCTGAACGGCGATTCCGCGCGCGCCTTGGGAGCCATGCTGCTCGATGCGCTCGTCATCATCGTCGCCTACGTCGCCGCTCTCCTCCTCCGCTTTGATGCCTCCGTGCCCCACGCCAACGCCGAGTTCGTCAGCCGCGTCCTCCCCTTGATCATCCTCGGTTACGTGGCGGGGAACTTGCTCTTCGGCGCATACCGCACGGTTTGGGCCTACGGCAGCCTCGGCGACATCATCGCCCTCTTCCGCCCGGTACTCGTTGTCACGCTCGTCATCTTTGGCGCGAACATCTGGGTCCAGGACAGGGACCTCCCGCAGTC
>JBDSEP010000128.1:0-15998 GCA_039919985.1 Tepidiformaceae bacterium
TTTGGCAACAGGCTCGGGGAGCAGTTCCGGGACGGAGAGCGGGCGCAAGCGGGCAGGCTTGGCGGGAGCCGGGGCGGTCACGGCGGGCCGTGCCTCCTGCGCTTTGGCGCTGCCGGCCAGCTGCGACTGGTGTGGATGGTTTGCGTTCTTGTAGACCTTGAGGTGGCGGAACATCGCCTTGCCAAGGGGACCGCCAGGCAGCATGCCCCAGATGGCCTTCTCGAGGACGCGTTCGGGGTATTGCGCGAGCTGATCCTCGTACGACCGCGTCTTCAACCCGCCCGGGTAGCCAGAGTGGGTGTAGTACTTGATCTGCGAGGCCTTGCGGCCCGTGACGCGCACCTGCGAGGCGTTAATGACGATGACGAAGTCGCCGTCGTCGAGGTGCGGCTCGTAGGTTGGCTTGTGCTTCCCGCGGAGGAGAATCGCCGCTTCCGTCGCGACGCGCCCCAGGGGGCGGCCAGCGGCGTCGATGACGTGCCAGTCTTTGTAGATTTGCGATGCTTTGATTCGCACTGTCGTATTCATAGCCGGTATCCCTCGTCGTACCACACGCGCTGGAGGCAGAGACCACGGGCAGGCGCCATAAAGGCGAGAGCGCCAGGTTCTGCCTGCCGTAGCAGGCGGACGAATTCCTCCACGTTTTCGCTTCCGCGTCCCACGCGCACAAGGCCACCGACGATGCGGCGGACCATCTGCGGCAGAAACGCATCTGCCTCGATATCGAACAGGATGGCCGAGCCGAGACTCTGCCAGCCTGCACTGAAGACGTTGCGAACCGAAGTTCGACCCGTCTCCAGGTGGCCAGAACAGGACCGGAAGTCCTGCCGACCGATAAGCGCGTTGGCCGCCAGCCGCATCGCCTCGAGATCGAGGCTTCCCTCGATATACCAGGCGGTGCGGCGCGCGAGCGGGTCACGCGCTTCACCATGAGCGATGGTGTACCGGTACCATCTGCGCCGCGCCCAGCGCCGGGGATCGAAATCCGCGGGCACTTCGCGCAGTGCACGTACCGAGACATCTGACGGGAGGTGGGCGTTAAGCGCCCGGCCTACCGTCTCCGGTTCCAGCCGCGTTTCCGCGGCGAGAGCCATTACCTGGCCTATGGCGTGGACGCCGGAATCCGTGCGTCCTGCCAAGGCAACGCGGGTGGGCACCCCAAAGAGCGCCCGCGCCGCGGTTTCCAGTTCCTGTTGGACGGTACGGCCGTTGGGTTGCACCTGCGAACCAACAAACCCCGTCCCGTCGTAACTCACCGTTGCCGCGAAATGCTTCGCGGGCAACGGTATTAGGTGCCCGACTCGCCTTCGCCCTTATGGACGTCAGCGGCGGCGTCTGCTGCGGCATCGGCCGCCTGGGCCGCTTCTGCTTCGGCGGAAGTGCTTTCCGCTTCTACTCTGGCCTCGGTGGCCTCTTCGTGCATCTCCTCAACGATTGGCGACGCTTCTTCTTCCTCTTCGGGAGCTTCCGGTGCAGCGATTGGCGGAGCGACGGCCGCTGGACGGGAAGTAGCGGGGGCGACAGCCGACGGCGCAGCCGTCACGCGCGTCGGGCGGGGTGTGGGAGCGGCGTTCACGTAGGTGACAAGCTCGATAGCAGACATGCGCGCGCCGTCACCCTTGCGAGGTTCGAGAGCGGTTATGCGGAGGTAGCCACCGGGGCGATCGGCCATCTTGGGGCCGATGTCATCGAAGACCTTCTTGACGACGCGCGGGTCGTAGAGGAAGCGCTGTGCCTGGCGGCGCGAGTGAAGGTCTCCCCGGCGACCGAGCGTAATGATCTTCTCGGCCATGGGGCGAATCTCCTTTGCTTTCGCCTCAGTGGTGGTGATGCGCTCGTAGCGCAGCAGGTCCGTCACCAGGTTTCGGTAGAGCGCCAAACGGTGGCTGGTTTCGCGGCCGAGATGGCGGCCGCCTACGCGGTGTCGCATTGGTTAGTCCTCGTCGTCGGCGCCGATGAGATCATCTGCGCTGCCGTCTTTCAGTAGTGCTTCTTTCAGTGCCTTGCCAAGGGCGCTGAGGTTCTCTTCCTCGTCTTCGTCATCGAGGATGACTGCGCTGGGCCGCGGAAGGGCGGGGCGGCGGCCAGCGCCGGGGCGCGGAGCGGCGCCGGCAGGGCCATCGATCAGAGGGACGAGGCCCTCTGCATCGCCATCGATGTAGCGGAGTTCGATGAGGCGGTCGCGCAATTCATCGTAGGATTTGCGGCCGAAGTTGCGCAGGGCCAGGAGTTCATCCTCGCTCTTTTCGAGCACCGAGCCGACCGTCATGAGGCCGCTGCGCTTGAGGCAGTTATAGGCGCGGACGCTGAGGGAGAGGTCTTCGATGGGAGTGTTGTAGCGATCTGCGGGCATCAACAGGCCGCTCAAGCTCGAGCCGCCGCCACCACCCGAGTGCGTGGCGGGCTCCTGGCGGCCCATCAGGCTGAAGAGCGAGAACTGTTCCATGAGGATATCGGCGCTCTGGCCCACTGCCTCGACAGCGCCGATAGTGCCGTCGGTCCAGACCTCGAGAACGAGGCGGTCGAAGTTGGTGGACTGGCCAACGCGCGTCTTATCGACGTGGTAATTCACTTTGCGGACGGGAGTGAACACGGCGTCCACGGGAATGTAGCCGAGCGGGAGGCCTTCGACGCTACCGGCGGGCACGTAGCCCTGGCCGAGTTCGACGTGGAGCTCCACGTTGAGGCGGCCGGGAGTGTCCATGGTGGCGAGGTGGAGTTCAGGATTGGCTATCTCGAAATCGGCGGGCACTTGAATGTCGCCGGCAGTGATCTCGGCGGGGCCTTCGATGTCGAGCGAGAGAGTGCCGGAGCGGTTGGAGAGCGCGCGGAGGCGGACCTCCTTGAGGTTGAGGAGGAACTCCGTGGAGTCTTCCTGCATACCAGGCACAGTCGAGAATTCGTGCTCCACCTGCTCGATGCGGACAGAGGTTATGGCGGCGCCTTCGAGTGAGCTGAGCAGCACGCGGCGAAGCGCGTTGCCGAGGGTAATGCCGTAGCCCGCCGCAAGCGGCTCGGCGACAAGGCGGGCGTACCGCTCTGTCTCATCTTCAACGCTGAGCTGGGGAACGACGTCGTCCACCGTCTGCCCAATCAACTCCAGGGAATCCATCATGCTGGCTGTGCCTCTTCTACTGGTTCCAGAACGCGCTGGGGTGGTTAGCGCGAGTAGTACTCGATGATCACGTTCTCGTTGAACAGATGCGTTTCGCCGTGAGCGACGGTTGGCGGCGCGCTGACGCGACCGGACATGCCGGCCACGTCCAGCATCAGCCATGAGGGCGGATTCTTGGACTTCATCGTCTCCTGGACGATCTTGTAGTACTCGCTGCGGATACCGCGCGGGGTGAAACCAACGCTATCGCCAACCTTGAGGTGGGCGGAGGGGATATCGAGCTTGCGACCGTTCACTGCGACGCCGCCATGGGTGACGATCTGGCGCGCCTGGGAACGGGAATCGGCGAAGCCGAGCCGGTAGACGATGTTGTCTAGCCGAGTTTCGAGCAGGCGAACGAGGTTTTCGCCGGAAACGCCGGTGCCGCGGATGGCTTCCTTGTAGTAGCGCACAAACTGCTTCTCGAGCACACCGTAGGTGACGCGGGCGCGCTGCTTTTCGCGCAGCTGGAGACCGCGGTCGCTGATCTTGCGGCGGCGCGCAGGGCGCGGGCCGGGGGGATTGGGGCGGCGGTCGTAGCTGCACTTCGGCGTGAAGCATCTTTCTCCCTTGAGGAAGAGCTTTTCACCGTGACGGCGGCAGAGCCGGCAGACTGGTCCTGTGTAACGTGCCATGGATGCTCCTAGACGCGCCGGCGCTTGGGTGCGCGGCAGCCGTTGTGGGGGATTGGGGTGACGTCCCGGATGGCGGTGACGGTCAGGCCAGAGGCCTGGAGTGAACGGATCGCCGCTTCGCGACCGCTGCCTGCGCCGCGAACGTAGACTTCGACCGACTGAAGGCCGTGTTCCATGGCCCGGCGAGCGGCGGTTTCTCCAGCCAACTGAGCGGCGAAGGGTGTGCCCTTGCGAGAGCCCTTAAACCCGGAGGCGCCGGAGCTCGACCATGAGATGACGTTTCCGTTGGGGTCCGTCAGGGTGACGAGCGTGTTATTGAAGGTGCTCTTGATGTAGGCCTTCCCGCGAGGGATCGACTTACGTTCGCGGCGCTTCAGGCGGCGAGCGCCAGCGGCACCCTTCTTGTCGGCCTTCGCGGCTCCACGTTTTGCATCAGCCATGGTGTGCTACCTCTCTTACTTCTTGCCTGCGCGCCGCTTGCCGGCAACCGTTTTACGGGCGCCCCGCTTCTGGCGTGCATTGGTGCGAGTGCGCTGGCCGTGAACTGGGAGGTTTCGGCGGTGGCGCTGTCCGCGGTAGCAGTTGATTTCGACGAGCCGACCGATGTTCTGGCGAACTTCGCGGCGCAGGTCACCTTCAACGATGAAATGCTTATCGATGTGGTCGCGGATCTTGATGACCTGCTCATCCGTCAGCTCGCGGGCGCGGGTATCGGGGTTGATGCCCGTGCCGGCGAGGATCTGGTGGGAGCGGGTAAGCCCGATGCCAAAGATGTAGGTAAGCGCCACTTCGATGCGCTTATCGTTTGGGATATCGACTCCAGAAATTCGTGCCATTGTTAACCCTGCCGCTGCTTATGCTTTGGATTTTCGCAGATGACCATGACGCGACCGTGCCGGCGGATGACCTTGCACTTGTCGCAACGGGGCTTGACGGATGCTCGGACCTTCATATGACTCCTGTTGGTGGCCTCTGCCGCCGGCTTGACTTGAATCTGGTAATCCGCCCTGGTGCGTCGGTTGGGGCGCACCGATTGAATCGCAGTTGAACTAGGGGAGCGTGAGAATTTCCGCCTCACGACCCTCTCGAATGGCTATAGTATGCTCGAAATGACAGCATAAGCTACCGTCTTTCGTGGTTACAGTCCAGCCGTCTGGACCCTCTTCGACGTCTGGATTGCCGACGTTCACCATTGGTTCGAGGGCGAGGACGAGCCCGTGGCGAAGGGGCAGACCGCGGAACCGCTGCCGAACGTTTTCGACGTGTGGCTCCTCGTGCATATCGCGTCCAACCCCGTGGCCGCCGTAGCCGCGCACAATGGAGAAGCCGCTCGGGCGGATTGCGTCTTCGATGGCCCCGCGGACGTCGTTCAGGTGGTGCCCTGTGCGCGCCGCCTTGATGCCAGCGTAGAGGGACGCCTCGGTGACATCCAGCAGCCGTTGGGCTACCGGGGAGATTTCGCCGACGCCGACAGTGATGGCGGCATCGCCTACGTAGCCACGGTAGGTGGCTCCGAGATCGAAGCTGACGATGTCGCCCTCTTCCAGCTTACGTCGGGTAGGAATCCCGTGCACGAGCTGGTCGTTGATGCTGATGCAGATGTTCGAAGGGTAAGGGGGGTACTTGGGAGCGGGGGAGTAGTGCAAGAAGGGTGAAGTTGCGCCGCGCTCCTCGAAACGTTCGCGGACGAACTGCTCGATCTCCAGCAGGCAGAGGCCAGGGCGAACCATGTCGCGAATTCGCGCCAGCGTTTCACCGACGATCTGGCCGGCTTCGCGCATTACGCGCAGCTCGTCTTCACTCTTCAGTTTCACGGCCATGCTAGGAGATGGCCTCCAATAGCGCGGCAGTAACGGCATCGAGCGACTGCTCGCCGTCGATGCGAGTGAGGACGCCGGAAGCCTCATAGTGTTCGATAAGCGCAGACGGGGGCTTCTGCTTTTCCAGGCGGGCCATCACGACCTCGGGTCGATCGTCTTCGCGTTGGTAAAGCTCGCCTCCGCACTTGTCGCAAACGCCGGCGACTTCAGGGGGATCGTTGCGTTCGTGGTAGAGCTGGCCGCAGTTGCGGCAGATCCAGCGGCCACCGAGGCGGGAGACAAGCTCCTCGTCGGCTACGCTGATGAGGAGGGCGTGGTCGATTCGGGCGCTGCGGCCGGCGAGGGCGTCGTCGAGGGCCTCAGCCTGCGGGACGTTTCGCGGGAAACCATCGAACATCGCGCCTTCAGCGGCATCGGGCCGGCCGATGCGTTCGAGCAGCATTTCGATGGTGAGGGCATCGGGCACAAGGTCGCCGCGGGACATGTATTCGCCGGCCTGCTTACCGAGGGGCGTCTTGCTCTTCACGTTCTCGCGGAACATATCGCCAGTGGAGATATGCAGGAGCTGAGTCGCAGCGGCGATCCGCTGCGCCTGAGTTCCTTTTCCGGCACCGGGAGGTCCAAGCAGTACGATGAACACCTAGCGAATGAACCCCTCGTAGTTTCGCATGAGGAGCTGAGATTCAAGCTGCTTCATGGTATCGAGCACGACGGCGACGACGATGAGGAAGCCGGTGCTAGAAACGGTGAGGGCCCGGACATCCGTAACGAGCCCGATAAAGAACGGCAGAATGGCCACGAAACCGAGGAAGAAGGCTCCGGCCCAGGTGATGCGCGTGACGACACGCATCAGGTAGGCCTCGGTTGGCGGTCCCGGGCGGATGCCGGGGATAAAGGCGCCCTGCTTCTGGAGGTTCTTCGCTATCTGCTGCTGCTGGTATTGGACCATGGTGTAGAAAAAGGTGAACACGATGACGAGCAGGAAGAGGATGGCCCAGTACCAGCCGGTGCCGCTTCCGCCCCGGCCGCCCTGGAACTGGTCCACGAAAAAGTCAGCCACGGGCTCGATGAAGCCGCCGGAGTGGGTGAAATAGGAGGCGACGGTGGCCGGCAGGATCATAATCGAGAAGGCGAAGATCAGCGGGATCATGCCCGCCATGTTCACCCTGAGCGGGATATGGCTCTGCCCTTGCTGTCTATACATCCGTCCACCCCGGAAGGACGAGCGGGCATATTGGACGGGGACGCGGCGTTGCGCTTCCTGGAAGTAGATGACGAGGTAGATGAGTCCAAAGGCGAAGATGGCGATGCCGATGATTCCGATGATGGACTGCGTCGAGAGGTTTGGGATGAGGCTGGGGAGGCGGGCGACGATGCCTCCGAAGATGATCACAGAGACGCCATTGCCGATTCCGTTTTCGGTGATGAGTTCGCCGATCCAGACGAGGAACATGGTCCCGGCAGCGAGGGTGAAGAGGGTGGCAAGGGTGGCCATCGGATCGTTATCGAAGCCGAAGCCCTTGATCACTTCGCCGCTCTGGCTGTTGATGAAGAGGATCTGGCCATAGCCCTGGACGAAGGCCATGGGGACGGTGACCCAGTGGGTGATGAGCTGAACCCGGCGGCGTCCCTGCTCGCCCTCTTCGGAGAGGGCGCGGAGCGACGGAATCAGTGGCGTGAGGATCTGCATGATGATCGACGCCGTGATGTAGGGGTAGACGCCGAGCGCCGCGACGCTCAGGTTCTGCAGCGCGCCGCCGGAGAAGATGCTGAGGAAGTCGAGAATCGCGTTGCCCTCGAATGCGCGGGCCAGGGCGTCGCGGTCCACATTGGGGACCGGCACGTGGGCGACGAAGCGGAATACAACCAGCATCGCCAGCGTGAAGAGCAACTTCTTGCGGACGTCCTCCTGGCGGAAGGCATCGACCATCGCCTGGAGCAGGCGCGGGCGGGAGGCCGGTTGGGTGGTCATGGGTTAGGCGTCCTTCGTTTCGTCGATGGGACTGAGCAGGGTGGCCGTGCCACCGGCTTTTTCGATTTTCGCCTTCGCCGTCTCGCTAAAGCGGTGGGCGGAGATGTTGAGCTTCTTTGTAATGTCGCCGTTGCCCAGCACCTTGACGGGCTCGCGGAGGTGGCGCAGCAGGCCGGCCTGGAGGAGGACCGCAGGCGTCACATCGCTGCCATCGTCGAAACGATCGAGGGCAGCGAGATTGATCGGCTGGTAGGGCACGCGCCACTTGTTGTTGAAGCCGCGCAGCGTGTGGTACTTCCGGGAGGTGGGGAACTGGCCACCTTCGAAGGCGTCGTACGGCAGGTTCTTGCCGGAACGCGACTTCTGGCCTTTGAGCCCTTTACCCGAATAGGTCCCCTGGCTGCCGTTGCCACGACCCACACGCTTCTTGGAGTGCGTGGCGCCGCGGTCTGGCCTGAGTTCCTGAGCTCCGATGCTCACTTGGCGCCTCCTTCGACGACGTTCACGAGGTGGGAGACCTTCTCAACCATACCGCGTGCGGTCGGGGTATCGGCAATCTCCACCGTCTGATTGAGGCGACGAAGGCCGAGCTTTTTGATGGTGTCTTTCTGATCTTGGCGATAGCCGATGGCGCTCTTCTTGTAGGTGACCGTGAGCGTGGCCATCAGGATTCGCCCCTGGCGATGGCAAGGCGGCGAGCCTTGGCGCCGTCCGGGTCGCGCAAGGAGCTGAGCCCGTCCAGCGTGGCCTTGGCGACGTTGATCGGGTTGCGGCTGCCGAGTGATTTGGCAAGCACGTCCGTGACGCCAGCGGCCTCCATGATGGCGCGCACGGCGCCCCCGGCGATGACGCCAGTGCCGTGACTGGCCGGCTTGATCATGATTCTCGCGGCGCTGAACTTGGCGAGCACCGGGTGGGCGATAGTCCCGCCCTTCATGGGCACCATGATCATCTGGCGGCGGGCCATGGTCGAACCCTTGCGGATCGCCTCTGGAACTTCGTTCGCCTTACCGAGGCCAACGCCGACGCTGCCGTGGCCATCGCCAACGACGATGAGCGCGCTGAAGCTGAAGCGGCGTCCGCCCTTGACCACTTTGGCCACGCGGTTGATGTAGATGACCTTCTCGGTCAGCTCGTCCTGCTGGTCGCGGTCGTATCGATTTTCAGCCATTTAGAACCCCAATCCCGCTTCGCGTGCACCATCGGCGAGCGCCTGGACGCGACCGTGGTACTTGTAGCCGCCGCGATCGAAGACGACGAGTTCGACGCCGGAGGCCCTGGCCCGTTCGGCCACGGCCTTGCCCACTTCGCGGGCGCGTTCGGTCTTGGTTTTGCCTTCGAGGGCCTTGGCAAGCTCTTTGTCCGAATCGCTGGCGGCGGCCAGCGTGCGGCCGGCTACGTCATCGATCACCTGCGCGTAGATGTGCGCCGAACTGCGAAAGACGTTGAGGCGGGGACGCAGCGGAGTGCCGGAGACACTCTTGCGAACGCGCGTATGACGGCGTTGGCGAGCCAGGGTACCGGTTGCTTTACTCATTACTTGCCAACCTTCCCGGCCTTGCCGGCCTTTCGGCGGACCTTTTCGCCAGAGAACCGAATGCCCTTGCCCTTGTAGGGCTCTGGCGGCCGGAGCTTACGAATGTTCGCTGCCACCTGGCCAACGCGCTCCTTATCGATGCCCGCAACGTGCACGCGAGGGCCTTCGACAGTGAACGAGATGCCTTCAGGCGGAGCCACGATGACAGGGTGGGAGAAGCCGAGCGCGAGCTGGAGGTTGCTTCCCTGGAGCTGGGCGCGATAGCCCACGCCCTGCACTTCGAGGGTGCGGGTGAAGCCCGTTGTGACGCCGATCACCATGTTGTTGAGCAGGGAGCGCGACAACCCGTGTAGGGCACGCTGCTTGCCTTCGTCGTTGGGGCGAGTGACGACCAACTGGTCCTCTTCGCGCGACAACGTCATGGTCGCGGGGAACTGGCGGTGCAACTCGCCCTTCGGGCCCTTCACGGCGACGTTGTTGTCATCGCCGATGGTGACCTGGACGTTTTCAGGAACGGGAATAGGCTGACGGCCGATTCGAGACATGACCTACCCCCTTACCAGACGTAGCAGAGGACCTCGCCGCCAACTTCCTGGCGACGGGCCTCCTGCCCCGACATGATGCCCTTAGGCGTCGAAAGGATTGCGATGCCAAGCCCACCGTAGACACGGGGGATTTCGCGGCGCTGGACGTAGACGCGGAGGCCGGGCTTGGAGACGCGCTGGATACCGCTGAGCACGGTCTGCCGGCGCCCGCCGTAGCTGAGGTCCACCTTGAGGTTCGGCTGTGGGCGACCTTCTTCGGCGACGACAGCGAAATCCTTGATGAAGCCTTCATCCTTGAGGACTTTGGCAATGGCTACTTTGGTCTTGGAGGCCGGGATGAGAACGGAATCGTGACGCGAGGAAACCGCGTTACGAATTCTCGTCAGCATATCGGCGACTGGATCACTTACATTCATTGTTCTTCCCCTCTGGCGTTTGCCTGGGCACTTACCAGCTGGATTTGGTGACGCCGGGCAGAAGCCCTCGATGAGCATGTTCGCGGAAGCAGATGCGGCACATAGCGAAGCGCCGGATGTACCCCTTCGGCCGCCCGCAGATACGGCAGCGGTTGTGCTGCCGCGCGGGGTACTTCGGTACCTTCTTGGACTTTTCGATCAGTGCCTTTTTCGCCACTGCTTCGTTCTCCTAGTTCTTCCGGAACGGCATGCCCATAAGTTCGAGCAGCCGGCGGCCTTCTTCGTCGTTCTTGGCGGTGGTGACGATAGTCACCTGCATCCCATGGACCTTGTCCACCTTGTCGTATTCGATCTCCGGGAAGATCAGCTGTTCGCGGATGCCAAGGCTGTAGTTCCCGCGGCCATCGAAGGCGTTGGGGTTGAGGCCCTGGAAATCGCGAATGCGGGGGAGCGCGGCGCTCACCAATCGGTCCAGGAACTCCCACATGCGCGGGCCACGGAGGGTGGCGGCCACGCCGATAGGGTTGCCTTCGCGCAAACGAAAGTTTGCGATCGACTTCTTGGCGCGAGTGATCACTGGCTTCTGGCCGGTGATGGCCGAGACTTCGTCGGCGGCCTTATCGAGAGCGTTGGCATCGGTGAGCGCTTCGCCCATTCCGATGTTGACGACCATCTTGGTGATCCGCGGGATCTGCATCACGTTGGCGTACTTGAACTGCTCCTGCAGTGCCGTTGCGACTTCGCCCTGGTACTTCTCTTGCATTCGCGGCGGCATTATTCGATGTCCTCCCCGCTCTGCTTGCCGACGCGGACCAGAGTGCCATCCTCGCGGTGGCGGAAGGTTACGCGCGTGGGCTCGTCGGTGTTCGGGTCTATGAGCATGACGTTACTCATGTGCAGGGGGGCCTCGCGTTCGATAATCGACGAGACCTGCCCCTGGCTCTTGGCGCGCTGGTGGCGCTTGATGATGTTCACGCCTTCCACCAGCACGCGGCCATGCTTGTTGATGACTGCTCGTACGGTACCGCGCTTGCCGCGATCCTTGCCGGTGATCACCACGACCTTGTCGCCGCGCTTGATCTTGGCTGGCATTAGAGGACCTCCGGAGCGAGGGAGACGATCTTCATGAAGTTGCGGTCGCGAAGTTCGCGAGCAACGGGCCCGAAGATGCGCGTGCCACGCGGATTTTCGCCATCGGTGCCGAGAAGCACGGCGGCGTTCTCATCGAATCGAATATAGGAGCCGTCCGTGCGGCCGTACTCCTTGGTGACGCGGACGACGACAGCTTTGACAACGTCGCCCTTCTTCACCTGGGAGTTTGGCTGGGCGACTTTTACGCTGGCCACGATGATGTCGCCGGGGCGTGCGTAGCGGCGGCGGCTGCCACCAAGAACGCGAATGCAGAGGAGCTGCTTCGCGCCGGAGTTATCGGCCACTTTTAGCCGTGTTTCCTGTTGAATCACGGCGTGGCCTCCGACTTCGGAGCGGCCTGTGCTGTTGTCTCGATGTCGCGACCGATGGAATCCGGGGCGACATCCGCGACATCGCCGCGGCTGAGCACCTGGATGACGCGCCAGCGCTTGTCTTTGGAGAGCGGGCGGCACTCCTGGATGCGGACAACGTCGCCGAGCTTGCATTCGTTGACGTCGTCATGCGCCTTGTAGCGTTCGGTAACGGACATGACCTTGTGGTAGAGCGGGTGCTTCTTCTTGCGGCCCACGCTGACGACGACGGTCTTTTCCATCTTATTGCTAACTACGGTGCCCTGGATGATGCGTTGGCTTCCCATGGCTACTCCTCACCCAGGATTACGAGCTCTCGCTCGCGTTTGATAGTGCGCAAGCGGGCGATCTTTCGACGAGCGCTGCGCAATTCGCGGTAGTTTTCTAGCTGGCGGCTGGCGTGCTGAAACCGGAGGGTAAACAGCGCGCGGTAGGCCTCGTTGATCTCGTGATTGAGCCGCTGCTCATCCCAGCGACGGACTTCTTCACCGGTCTGCTTGGCCATGGCTACACCACCGATTCTTCGCGCACCACGATTTTCGTGGGCACGGGGAGTTTGTGGGCGGCCAGGCGGAGGGCCTCGCGGGCAACCGGTTCCGGCACGCCGGAGACTTCGAACATGATGCGGTTGGGCTTAACAACAGCGACCCACTTGTCGGGTGCGCCCTTGCCAGAGCCCATGCGCGTTTCGGCGGGCTTCGCGGTCACCGGCTTATCCGGGAAGATGCGAATCCAGACTTTGCCACCGCGCTTCATTTCGTGGGTGATGGCGCGGCGAGCGCTTTCGATGTGGCGGGAATCGATCCAGGCGGCGCCCTGGGCCTGCAACCCGAATTCGCCGAAGGCCACGAAGTTGCCGGTGAGGGCCTCTCCGCTGCGGCGGCCGCGATGCTGCTTGCGGTGCTTTACGCGTCGTGGTTGAAGCATTAGTCGCCTCCCTCGTTGGCGCCACGCTGGACAGCTTCCTGCTGCTCCATCGTGATCGCTGTATGGGCGGGCTGCGAAGGATCGACAACCGCTTCTGCCACAGGCCGGGGGGTGGGTTCGGGAAGCTCCTCCTCAACGAGACGACGTTCGGACGGCTTCTCGGGGAGAATATCGCCCTTATATATCCAGACCTTCACGCCGATGCGCCCGAAGGTGGTGTGTGCTTCGGCGAGGCCGTAGTCGATGTCCGCGCGGAGGGTGTGGCGCGGCACTCGGCCCTGAGTATCGGATTCTCGGCGAGACATTTCGGCGCCGCCAAGGCGACCAGCGACGGCGACGCGAACGCCCTGGGCGCCGCGCTGCATGGTGCGCTGAACCGACTGCTTCACTGCACGGCGGAAGGCGACGCGGCGTTCGAGCTGATCGGCGACGGAGCGCGCGACCAGGTAGGCATCGAGTTCGGGAGTGCGAATCTCCTGAATGTTGACTCGCACGCGACCGCCGCTGAACTGCTCGAGCGTGTTGCGCAGCTCCTCAACCTTGGTTCCGCCGCGTCCGATAACGATGCCTGGCTTGGCCGTGTGGATCGTGACCGTCACAAGGTTGGCGTTGCGGTCGATCTCGACGTGGCTGATGGCCGCATCGTGAAGTTCGCCAAGGATAAAGCGGCGCAGTTCGAGGTCTTCGTGCAGGAGCTTCGTGTAGTGCTTCTGAGCGAACCACTTCGATTCCCAATCGTAGATTATCCCGAGGCGGAAGCCGTGTGGATGGATTTTCTGTCCCATGTGCTAAGCCTCACGCTCATCAAGGATGACGGTGATGTGACTCGACCGCTTGAGAATCGGGCTAACCCGTCCTCGGGAACGCGGGCGGAAGCGCCGCTGCATGGGCCCTTCATCCGCGTAGGCGCGCTTGATGACGAGGTCATCAACGTTCAGATCGAAGTTGTTCTCGGCGTTCGAAGCAGCGGAGAGAACGATCTTCGAGACTGCCTTCGCGTGGGGGGATTGGACATAGCGCAGCAGGGCAAGCGACTGGTCCACGGAGAGTCCCGAAAGGCGGGCGAGGATCAGGCGAATCTTGCGCGGCGAGGCACCAATGCTCTGGGCTGAGGCCTTCACTTCCATTTAGCGCCTCACCTTGCTCTGACGGTCGCTCTTCGAGACGTGGCCGCGGAAGGTGCGCGTGAGCGCGAACTCGCCGAGTTTGTGGCCAACCATGTTTTCGGTAACGAATACCGGCACGTGGCGGCGGCCATCGTGGACCCCGAAGGTCAGGCCGATCATGTCCGGAAGGATGGTCGAGGCGCGCGACCAGGTCTTGATGACGGAACGCTGGCTGGCGTTCTTCATCGCAGCGACCTGCTTTTCGAGCGAAGGGTGAACGTAGGGGCCCTTCCTAATAGAACGTGACATGGGCTACTCCTACTTCGTTCGCCGACGCGCGATAAATTTGTCGGTACGCTTGTTGTTGCGGGTGCGATAGCCGAGTGTTGGCTTACCCCACGGGGTCTTGGGACCGGGCATGCCGACGGGGGCACGTCCCTCGCCACCGCCGTGTGGGTGGTCGCGAGGGTTCATGACTGCGCCACGGACCTGCGGACGGCGGCCGCGGTGGCGGGTGCGGCCGGCCTTGCCGAGCTTGACGAGCGAGTGCTCGACGTTACCCACCTGGCCGACGGTGGCGACGCATTCGATGCGCACGCGGCGCATCTCGCCGCTGGGGAGACGGAGGAGGGCGTAGTCGCCCTCCTTCGCCATAAGCTGCGCTGAGACGCCGGCGCTGCGCACCATCTGGCCGCCCTTACCGGGCGTCATCTCGATGTTATGCACCTGAGTGCCGGTGGGCATGCTGGCGAGGGGCAGCGTGTTGCCGACGCGCACTTCCGCGCCCGGCCCGCTGACGATCACCGCGCCGACTGCGAGGCCGTTGGGGGCGAGGATATAGCGCTTTTCGCCATCGACATAGAAGAGAAGGGCGATGCGCGCGGTGCGGTTAGGGTCGTACTCAATGGCCGCAACCCTGGCCGGGATGCCGGACTTGTCGCGCTTCCAATCGATGATGCGGTAAAGCCGACGCGAGCCACCGCCGCGATGGCGGACGGTGATGCGACCCTGGTTGTTTCGCCCCGAGCCCTTCTTGGAGAGGGATTCGGTGAGCGACTTTTCCGGGCGGCTCTTGGTGATCTCGGTGAAGGTCTGCCCGCTGGCGTTGCGGCGGCCCGGGGAGGTCGGCTTGAACTGCTTAATTGGCATGCCTAGATCCCCTCGAAGAGTTCGATTTTATCGCCGGAGATGAGGGTCACGATGGCCTTCTTCCAGTCCGGGCGATTGGTGACCTTGCGGCCGAAGCGCTTTGGTTTGCCCTTCATCTTCATCGTGTTCACTTCCGTGACGTGGACGTTGAAGGCGAGCTCGATGGCTTCCTTGATCTGGTTCTTGTTGGCGCGCAGGTCTACTTCGAAGACGTACTTGTCGAGCCCGGTGAGGACTGTGGTCTTCTCGGTGATGATTGGGCGCAGGAGCACGGCCCAGGGGTGAATCTCCTTAGGCATTGGCGTCCTCCTTTCGGCGGCCGCGATGCGGCTTCAGGTTTTCGCCGCCCCAGAGCGCTTCGCATTTGCGGACGGCGTCTTCGGACATGACTATCCGGTGGGCGTTCACGAGGTCCACGACATTCAGGTACTGGGCCGGCATCGCCTTAGCGATATCGATGTTTCGGGCGGAGCGCATGAGGCTAGCTTCGAATTCACCGCTGACGACGAGTGCGCGGCGGTCCACACCGAGGGCGTTGAGGGCGGCCTGGACGCTACGGGTCTTGGTATCGTCCGTGGCGAGGCCATCGACGATGATCAAGGTGCCGCCGCCGGCATGGCTGCTCAAGGCGGAGCGAAGGGCGAGGCGCTTCATCTGCCGTGGCAAGTCCTTGGCGAAGCTGTGAGGGTGCGGGCCGTGGGCGACACCACCGCCGACGCGATGAGAGGCGCGGACGCCACCCTGGCGGGCTGCGCCGAGGCCCTTCTGGCGGCGAATCTTGAAGGTGGAGCCCCGGACATCGCCGCGACCCTTGGTGTTCGCTCCACCGACGCGGCGATTACCCATCTGCGCGACGTACGCCTGGTGCAGCACGGATCGGTTGGGCTCAATGCCGAACACCTCGTCCGCAACCTCGATGCTGCGGAGTTCCTTACCAGCGGTATCGAAAACGGCCAACTTCATTTCGATACCTTCCTTACGTTGCGAATGCGGACGAGGCCGCCGATTGGCCCGGGCACGGATCCGCCGACGAAGATGACGCTCTTCTCATCGTTGCGGGTGACAACGTCCAGGTTGCGGACGGTGACGCGTTCGTTGCCCATGTGGCCGGCCATCCGGGTGCCCTTGAAGACGCGGCCCGGGGTTGTGCCGGAGCCGATGGAACCGGGAGCGCGGTGACGGTCGCTCTGGCCGTGTGTCTTAGGGCCGCCAGCGAAATGGTGGCGCCGCACGCC
>JBDSEP010000186.1:0-4757 GCA_039919985.1 Tepidiformaceae bacterium
AGGTCTTCGCGGAATGAGAGCGCAACACCGTACTTGTCGAGCTTTTCGTCCCATTCACGGGCGGACGCACGGAGGGCATCGTCGGCGGTAACGTAGGCCATGAATCCCAACTGGCCCTGGGCGGAGCCAAGGACATCCGTCGCGTCTTCAATCGCGAGCAGGGTATTCGCGAAGGTGCGATCGATGTCGGGAATCGCCACGAGGGCGTCGATGGCAGCGTCGCAAGAACGCATCGCCTGCTCGCATCCCTCGGCTATCTGCTGGGGAGTGAGGCGGGCGAAATCTACGAGGTCGAACGAGCCGGCGATGCGAGGCCTCCGAGGGGCGAGTCTCGCGATCGTACGCGACGCCCGCGCTCAGCGCAGGGGGTTCGCCGCCAGATGGGCGGTGATCTCCGCGATCACCTCGGTCGGCTTCTCCTGAATGAGCCAGTGGCCGGCATCAAGTTCCACGAACTTGTACGGGCCCTTCATGTAGACGGCGGCGTCCTCGACACCTTTTCGTCCGATGGCTTGATCGGCGTTCCCCCAGATGAGCAGCGTTGGGGTAGTCACGTCACCGAACTGCACCTCGGCGTCCTGCGGGTCGATGCCGCGCGATCCGCGGTACCAGTTGAGAGCGCCGGTGAGAGCGCCGGGCTGCGAGAAAAGCGCGAGGTATTGGGCTTTTTCGTCTTCTGAAGAGGCGCTCCAGACGTTCTTCAAGCCCTCGAAGTTGTTGGCGGAGAGCGCCGCCTCGGCGACGCCGGGTTCCTGGAAGAAAGTGATGTAGGTGCTACGCTTCGCCTGATCCTCATCCTCACGAATTGCGCGCCCGAAGGCCGCCACGTGCGGCACCGAGAGCGCGGTGTAACTCGCGAGCCGCTCGGGGGAGCGCGCCACGACCGCCCAGCCCGCGCCGGCGCCCCAATCGTGCCCGACGAGGTGGAAGCGTTCGAAGCCGAGCGCGTCCGCGAGGGCGGTCACATCGGAGGCCAGGTTCGCATAGCGGTAGTTTTCGATTCCCTCGGGCCGAGCGCCGGGGCTGTATCCACGCTGGTCCGGCGCGAGCACGTGATAGCCGGCGTCTGCCAGCACGGGCATCAGTGGCGCCCACATGCGGGAGCTTTCGGGGAAGCCGTGCAGCAGAATGACCGGCTCGCCATCAGCCGGGCCCGCCTCCAGGCAGTGAAAGCTGAACCCATTGGCGGCGACTTCGCGAGGAGTGATGGTGGTCATCTGGGAACCCCGATTGTTGGATGGGTCAGCACGCGTTTAGCGCGTGAGCCAGGCGAACTCTTGCGGCTTACGCTGGCTTTTGGCATCGATCATGATGTTCACGATGCTGGGTTTGTCGGTTGCCATCGCCTCTTCCAGCGTGGACTTCAACTGTCCCGGTTCGGTTACGAAGAAGCCCTTGCCGCCGTAGATTTCGGCCATCTTTTCGTAATGTGCCGAAGGTGTGTAAGCGGAAGGGGGGATGCGCGCGGGGTCGAGTTCGTTCGGCCCGCCGCCGATGCCATTGTTGTTGATGATCACGAAGGTGATGTTCATGCCGTAGCGCGCGGCGGTCTCCACCTCCATGCCGCTGAAGCCGAAGGCCGAGTCGCCTTCGACACAGACGACTTTCTTGCCCGGGTATACGGCGGCGAGGGCGATTGCCTGGCCGAGCCCCACTCCCATGGTCCCAAAGGTGCCCGCGTCCAGGCGGTGGCGGGGGAGATAGTTCGGGAAGACCACGCGGCCAATGTCCATCGTGCTCGCACCCTCGTTCGAGATGGCCGCGTCGCGGGGCATGAGGTCGCGAACCTCCTTAAGGACGCGGTAGTAGCCCATCGGCACGCCGTCGTCTTCGTACATCGGAGCCACCGTCGCGGCGTTGGCGGTCATTTTGCCCTGGAGCCCGGTCCACCAGGTGGTTTCCGAGGGGTACTGCCAGGGATTCTTCTCCAGCTCCGCATTCAGTTGGGCGGTGATCGCCCGGGCATCGCCGACCAACGCGACCTCGGTCGGGACGTTCGTGCCGATCTCCTCGGGGTTGATCTCCATCTGGATGATGCGCACGTTGGGGTTGAAGCGCGGCGGCATGCCGAAGTGCATGATCCAGTTCAGCCGGGCGCCCATGAGGAGCACCACATCGGCGTTCTGCAAGGCGAAGGAGCGCGCCGGAGCAATGGACTGAGCGTGGTCGTCCGGTATCACGCCCTTACCCATCGGGGAAGCGAGGTAGGGCAGCCCCGTGGTCTCGACGAACTTGAGCACTTCTTCTTCGGCGCGGGAGTAGGCGGCGCCCTTACCGACGATCACAAGGGGGCGCTCCGCCGATTTGAGGGCGGCCATCGCCGCTTCGATGTTCTCCTGCGGGGCGCAGGTTCGCGGGGCGTCGGAGCACTTAGCCGGCCAGATGATTTCGTCCTCTTCGACGGTGCCCGAGATGACATCCCCTGAGAGGTCCAGGTAGCAAGCCCCGGGCCGCCCGTAGATGGAGGTGCGGACGGCCTGCTCTACGAAGTAGGGCAGGCGGGCGATGCTATCGGGGCGGGCCGCGTACTTCGCGTAGGGGCGCGCAGTCTCTATCTGCGGCGCTTCCTGGAACGCGCCCTGGCCGTTCTGGTAGGAGTCGTTGGCGCCACCGATGAGGATCATCGGCCAGCAGTTGGACCATGCGTTGGCCATGCCCGCCACACCGTGAATCATGCCCGGGCCCGAGACGCCGAGGCAGACGCCCGGGCGGCCCGTCAGGTAGCCGACAGCGGCCGCGGCGTAGCTCGCCGATTGTTCGTTGCGAAAGCCGTAGAACTTAATCCCTTCGCGCTGAGCGTAGATGGCGATTGGGATGACAGGCACCCCG
This sequence comes from Tepidiformaceae bacterium, assembly GCA_039919985.1. Lineage (GTDB taxonomy): Bacteria > Chloroflexota > Dehalococcoidia > Tepidiformales > Tepidiformaceae > PNKC01. The sequence continues at coordinate 2,830 of JBDSEP010000186.1, forward strand.
ACGATGCCAAACATGTGCTCCACGCCCTGCTGCTTGAGGGCGCGGGCAACGATCTGTGCTCCGGAAATCTGGGCCATTCGAAAACTCCAACGGTGTTGTGCGGCGGATGATACCGGAAAGGCGGCGCGGCGCGCTGGTGGGCGGGCGCCGAGGGCCGAGGGCCGAGTTCGAGATACGCTAGCTTGTCGTTCGTCCCCGGAGCCAGTGGGCTGGTTCTGGCAAGGCTAGCACGCAAGCGACCGCCACGCCGTTCATTGCGACGCCGAGGAGGATTGGCAGGGTGTAGCTGTCGCGGGCGTCGTAAACGGCGCCGGCGAGGGTGGGGCCAAGGAGCGCACCGAAGGCCGCGCCGGTGTAGAGCCAGCCGATGATGCCGCCAGCGTTGCGCCCGCCGAAGTAGTCTGTCGCAAGTGCTGGCACAAGGGCCACGAAGCCCCCATAGGCCGCGCCGAACACGAGCGCGAAGATGCAGAGCGACCACGCCTCAGTCGCGCCGAGCCAACCGAAGAGGGCCACGCCCATGCCCGCGAACGCGCCGATGAGCGCGACCCGCCTGCCGATTCGGTCCGCGGAGCCGCCGAGACCGAGTCTGCCGACGGTACTGCCGACACCAATGAGCCCGACGAGCAGCGCTCCGAAGCCATCGCTGAAGCCGTGGTCGCGGGCGTAGGGTGCGAGGTGGGCAAACGGCACGAAAATGCCAAGGGACGTCGAAAAGCCGGCGGCGTAGAGCAGCCAGAATGGCCGCTGGCGAAAAGCAGCGCGCAGCGAGAAACCCGCGAGTGGAGTCGTTGCGTTCGTCCCGGCCGCAACGGCGTCGCCATCCACGCCCAGCCCCCGGCGACCGGGTGAGTGCTCCATCAGCAGCGCGGAGGGTACGCCGATGAGCAGCGTGAGCGCAGCGAGCACGCCATACGCCAGGCGCCAGTTCGCGGCATCGATAACGAAAGCGGCGATGAGGGGCATGGCGAGCGTCCCCGCGCCGATGCCCGCGACCGCCAGCCCGGAGGCGAATCCCCGGCGTCGCGAGAACCAGCGTTGCACGGCTCCCACTGCGGGCACGTAGGCGAGTCCCACTCCCACGCCGACGCAGAGGCTGTATGTGAGGTAGACCTGCCAGAGCGCCTGCGCCGCGCTTGCCAGGAGGAGACCCACGGCCACCAGGAGGATGCCGCTGAGGATGACCCGCCGTGGACCAAACTTGTCGGCGATTGGCCCGCTGACCGCGCCCAGCCCGAAGTAGAGAAAGCCGGTCAGGGCAAAAACCAGCGAAATGTCGCCTCGCGTGGCGTTGAACTCATCTCGCAGGGAGTGAAAGAAGGCGGCGAAGGAGTACGCCGTGCCGAAGGCCACGAACAGCACCCCAAACGAGGCGCCGACGATCACCCAGCCGTGGAAGAACGCTGGCCGGGTGGGAGGCTGTTCGGGCATCGAGCGGATTCTAGCGGGGGTTAGTGGCGGGCGCGCGGGCTGGGGAGCTGGCGACGACCTTGCCTGCGGAGAACAATCTGGGTGCGTGGGCTCACGAAGGGATCGTGCCCGGCTCTATTCGCTTACCACAATTCGCCGTATTCTCCTTTATCTACGGCTCAGTCGGAGGGACCCGCGGCTTACCGGTCGCCCCTCTTGCCTTCGGCCTGTGGACCCCGCTTACGGCGGACCACGGGTAGCCACGACCGCATGGCGTGGCGGGCACCGGCCTTCCCCTTACCGGGGTTCGCGCCGGGTACAAATCTTTGGGACCGTGGGAAGGACCCGTTTTATGGCGCGCATGACTGGCGCTCAGATGGTGCTGGAATCTCTCCAGCGCGAAGGCGTGGACACGATGTTCGGGTATCCCGGCGGCGTCGTCCTCCCGCTCTACGACACGCTCCCCCAGTTCCCGGGGATGCGACACATTCTCTGCCGACACGAACAGGGCGCTGCCC
>JBDSEP010000193.1:0-3099 GCA_039919985.1 Tepidiformaceae bacterium
GTGAAGTCCGACGGTTCTTACGAAAACACCGGCGAGATCGAAGACCTCGAACCCGGAAAAAGCGGGGAGATAACGCTGGATCTGCCCGCGGGCAGATACGTCCTCGCCTGTCTCATTGCCCCGGGCGCGGCGGGCAGCAAAGAGGACCACTTCCAATCCGGGATGAAGCTCGACTTCGAGGTGAAGTGAGCGAAAGGCCACGCGCGAACCATTTTGAGCGCGCGGCAACGCTCCGCGTGGTACGGTTGCATGGGTGGATGGAGAGTAGTTTCTTTTGAGATTTCAACTAGCAACACTTCACGCTCTGCACGGCGCCCCACCGCGCACCCTTCGTTCCATCGCGAGCGCGCAGCGACGGTCGGGCCTCTTACTTGTCCTGGCCGTGAGCCTTCTCGCGATTGGCCTGCTCGGCCAGGGGACCATCTCCGCCGCAGCGGCCGCCGCACCCGTGTCCCAGTGCAACAATGACACCGCCAGCAACGTAGGCGGTCAGGGCATCGCCTGCACAGTCACTATCGTGAACTACCTGACCAGCACCGGCACTCTCGATCCCTCCTCGCCCTCCCGCGTAACGGTAACCAGGTGTGTCGGAGCTGCTGGTCCAATTGCTGCGGGCGGCGGCACTTGCAACACGACCAGCTTTACGTCCACGGAGCCGGTCACGCTGGTGCAGCAGTGCAACGGTTCGGGCAATGGCGGCGGGGGCGTGGTGAAGTGCTCGGTGACCATCACAAACTTCTTCAGCGGCGCTCCGGGCGGGGCGATCACGGCGGCCACCGTCTACCAGTGCGTTGGCTCAGTGATTACCGGCACCGGTGCTCCGGGGACTTGCACCCCCTCCAACACCCCCGGCGTTAACTCCGTTTCCGCTGCCACGGTTGGGCAATGCAACGGCTCCGGCAATGGGGGGACCAGCGTGGGCTTTGTCTGCATCGTTACCGCCGGGTCCACCTCGAGTGCCACGCTCGGGGTCAACGTGGATCAGTGCAACGGCTCGGGCAACGGTGGCGGCGCGCTCGTGACCTGCACGTCCTCCGTAAGCAACCAGGTGGTGCCATCCTCCACCCCGACGACGACGATCACAGCCGTGCCCACCACCGCGAATCCCACCCCCTCCGGCACACCCGGCCAGGGAACGGCTACGCCTTCGGCCACCGCATCCCCTACTGGAACGGCGCCCACCGGTACGCAGCCGCCTGTTTCAGCAACTGCCACCAGGACTGCGACCCCGTCGCCAGCCGCTCCGGGTACCGCGTCCCCGCCGCCTTCCGGCACCCCCCTCGCACCTCGTCCTCCAGCCACAGGCAACGCCCAAACCTCGGCGGTCGGCCTGCCATGGCTCCTCGTCGCCCTTCTGCTGGCGGGCACATCGGGCGCAATGCTGCTCGGAGGCAGGTTGGTTCTGCGCCGGAATCCCCACCGATAGGTCGGCGGAGGCCAGGCGGCCGCTTTCTCAATCGGGGGTGAGCGGACTCACGCCGCCTCAGCGCGCGGCTGGCGCCGAGGCCATCCCCACGGTCCGCCCTCCGTCCACGACGAAGATCTGCCCCGTGATGTAGCTGGAATCGTCGCTTGCCAGAAACGCGGCCATATTGCCGATGTCCGTCGGCAGCGCCATCCGACCGAGCGGCACGCTCGCCGCCATATTCTCGCGCATCCCCGACTCCAGGATCCCCGGTGCGCTGAGCATCTTCTCCCAGATCGCCGTGTCCACGAGGCCCGGCGCGATGGACGAGACCCGGATTCCGTGCGGGGCGAGGTCCAGCGCAAAACACCGCGTCAGTTGCATTACGGCCGCTTTCGAAGCGCAGTACGCCATGAGCATCGGCGACACGCCGTTCAGGGCGGCGATGCTCGCAAGGTTGATGATCGAACCGCCGTGGCCCTCCGCGATCATCTGGCGCGCCGCGGCCTGGTTCGAAAACACAACGCCCTTGCCGTTGATCGCCATCGTGCGGTCCCAATCCTCCTCCGTCGCATCCAACGCCCGCGTCCCGCCGATTGCAATGCCGGCATTCGCCACCATTACGTCGATTCGCCCGAACTTCGCCGCCGTGGCCTCCACAAGCGCGTCCACCTCGCTCCGAAGCACCACATCACAACGCATGCCCAGCGTTTTCGCCCCGGTCTCTTCCGCGATTTCGTTCGCCGCCGCCCGCGCTCCCGCCTCATCGATGTCGCCGATTGCAATCGCCGCCCCCTCGCGCGCGAACTGGTAGGCGATCGCCTTTCCGATGCCAGCTGCACCCCCGGTTATTGCCGCCACTTTCCCTTCCAATCGCATGTTCATCGCCTCAACCTCCAGATTTACTGCGAAGCCTACTGGTGCACTGCGCGCGCCGCTCGCGAAGGGTTCTTCGCGTCACATTGACGGGTCCTCCGGCCGCGCCGATTATGCGGGCATATGGGCGGTGCATGGTTTAACCGGCACGACCCCTGGTTCGCCGCCTTCATCCTCTCGGCGGGCGCCCTCGTCGCCAGTCTCATAGCCCTCCTGAGCGCCTTCTACCCGGCCTTGGGCGGCGAGCACACTCCACTCCTCGGCGCTATTACCGATTCAGCACCAGGCGTGGCTCCCACCCTCTCTCCGAACATCTCGCTTACGTACGTCGGCCCTCTCCCGGCCCGCCTCGCTGGCGCTTCCCTAAAGCCTGCCGACGGTGGTAAGAAGGCCGACCTCACGTTTGTACCCAACGGCGAGGACGCTCTCGTAACGCGCCGCTTCGTCCTCATTAGCGCCCTGGGCACGGGGGTGGACGAACTCAACGCCGCCCAGGCGGACTCCCTGCTCCACGGCGGCGTTGCGGACTGGAGCGCCGTCGGTGGCCTGCGGGGCGGGGTGACGCGGGCGGCGGTGGTGTCAACCTCCGATTCCGCGGGCACGGCCCTGCTCGCGGACTGGATGGGTAACCTCACGGACCTCCGCACGTTCGCAAGCTACCCCGAACTGCGAGCCGCGATGACCATCGGCTCCGGCATGGTAGCCATCGTCCCACTCAGTGAAGTACGCGTCGGGCAGCCGGCGTTCGCCCTGGACGGCGCCGATCTGGTGCGCGGACGCGGAGACCTTGCCACCTGGCCGTATACCGAGCGAGTAGC
>JBDSEP010000227.1:0-9339 GCA_039919985.1 Tepidiformaceae bacterium
ATCAGTATCCATGCTCGTTACGAGCAGTTCGCCGGCGCCCCGTTGCACCGCCTGTTTCGCCCACTCCACCGCGTCCAGCCCGGCGCGTTTTCGCCCGCCGTGCGTGAACACTTCCCACTGCTCCCGCTCCCCGGGCACTCGCCGCGCGTCAATCGCCACAACGATGCACTGGCTGCCGAAGCGGTGCGCCCCTTCATTGATCAACTCGGGCGTTTGAATAGCCGAGGTGTTGATGCTCACCTTCTCCGCTCCAAGCTCCAACATCATCTTCATGTCGCTCGCGCTGCGGATACCGCCCCCCACCGTGAACGGGATGAACACCTGGTCCGCCGTGGCGGCGACCATGTCGTAGACCGTCGAACGGTCGTCGGAGGAAGCGGTGATATCGAGGAAGACCAACTCGTCCGCGCCCTCGCGGTCGTAGAATTTCGCAAGCTCCACTGGGTCTCCGGCGTCGCGTAGCTCCACGAAGGAGATGCCTTTCACCACGCGGCCGCGGTCCACATCGAAGCAGGGGATGATCCGCCGGGTGAGCATCGGTCAGGCTTCCGCCGTTTCAAGTTCCCAGAATTGCTCGACGGCGGCCAGCGCCTCCGGCAGCTTAACGGTCCCTTCGTAGAGCGCCTTGCCCACGATCGCCCCGCTGCAGCCGATCTCGCCGAGGCGCACAAGGTGTGCCACCTCGGCTACCCCACCGGAAGCGATGATCCGAACGTCGGGCAGGGCATGCACAAGCTCCTCGAGTGCGGCGAAGTTCGGCTCTGTGAGCGTCGAATCCCGCCCAATGTCGGTGAACATCAGCGTCGAGACGCCGGCATCTGCCATTTCCCGCGCGAACTGCAGTGCGGGCACGCCGCTGCCCGCAGTCCAGCCATCGGTGCGCACCTCCCCGTCGCGGGCGTCGATCGAGACCACGATGTCGAACCCCCAGCGTCGCACCGCCTCGCGCACGACTTCCGGATGCTGAACGGCGACGCTGCCTAGCTGCACCTGCGTTGCGCCCCGCGAAAACGCCAGCAAGATCGCGTCCACATCCCGGATACCGCCGGAAACTTCCACCGGCAGCCGGACCCCCAAGCAGATCTTCTCGATCTCGCGATGGTTAACAGGGCGGCCCGTTTTCGCGCCATCGAGGTCCACCACGTGGAGCCGCGGCGCGCCGAGCGACTGCCAGTGCTTCGCCATAGCGAGCGGGTCATCCGAATAGACGGTCTCCCGGGCATAGTCACCCTGGAACAGCCGTACGCAACGCCCGCCAAGGATGTCGATTGCTGGAATCACATCGAACATCAGGACCCTTCCCCGGCCTGCGACCCAACCAGCTCGTCCGCCAGCGGGCAGCCCGCGCGCGCCCACGCCACGAAGTTCGCGTAGAGCGTCAGGCCGTTCTCGCCGCTCTTCTCCGGGTGAAACTGCGTGGCCACGATGTTTCTGCGCGCGACGATGCTCGGGAACGTCACGCCGTAGCCGGTCGTCCCCAGCGCCAGCTCCGGGTCGCTCGTCCACGGGTAGAAGCTATGCACAAAGTAGAAGTAGCTTCCACTTGGAATGCCTGTAGCCACTGGGTGGCTACGCATCCAATCGACCGTATTCCACCCCATGTGTGGTACTTTCCGCCCGTCGCCCGCTTCGAAAAGCCGCGCCTCGCCGGGGAGCACCCCAAGGCACTCCTGGCCGCCGCCCTCCAAGGATCGTTCGAGGAGCGCCTGCAGCCCCATGCAGACCCCCAGGAACGGCCGCCCGGCGTTGATATATTGGAGGAGGGGTTCCACGAGGTTGCGCGACACGAGGTTCGACATCGTCTCTGCGGCCGCCCCGACGCCCGGGAGGACGATCGCGCCGGCTCGGTCGATATCTGAGGGGTCCGCAGAGACGACCGGCGCTTCATCCACATGCGCCAGGGCACGGGCCACGCTGCGCAGATTTCCCGCGCCGTAATCGATGACAACAATGGGCCCCGGCATAGTCCATCGAGTGTACAGGACAGCCTCGCAACTGACCGCCGGATATAATTGGCGGGCGATGGCAGAATCAAACCAGTACGACGCCCGGCTGCGAAGCGAGGAGCTCCGTTCGCAGCTGAGCTTCCACAACCGCCTCTACTACGAGAAGGATGCCCCGGAGATCCCCGACGCCGTCTACGACGAGATGCTCAATGAACTGCGGGCCATCGAGCGTCAGTATCCCGAGCTGATCACCCCCGATTCCCCCACGCAGCGAGTCGGCAGCGCCCCGCTGCAAACGTTCGAAGTGGTGGAGCACCGGGTACCGCTCCTCAGCCTAGGCAATAGCTTCACCCTCGAGGAGCTGCACGCCTGGCACCGGCGGGTGGCCGAGCGCATGGATAGCGATGACTTCGCCATCGTCAGCGAGCCGAAAATCGATGGGCTCGCCATGGCTCTCGTCTACGAGAACGGTCGACTCGTCCAGGGCGCCACCCGCGGGGACGGGCGCCAGGGCGAGAACGTCACCGCCAACCTCCGCACCATCGCCTCCATCCCGCAGGAGCTACATGGTAGCTACTCGCCGAAAATGGAGGTCCGCGGCGAAGTCTTCATGACGAAGAGCGGGTTCGAAACGATGAACGAGGCCATCGGCCTCGCCAACCAGGAGCTCGAGCGCGAAGGAAAGAAGTCACGCGCCCTCTACGCCAACCCACGCAACGCCGCCGCTGGCTCCGTCCGCCAGAAGGACCCGGCGGTTACCGCGGGCCGCCCGCTGGCGATGTTCATCTACCAGCTCGGCTGGGTGGAGGGCCCACGCCCCGAGAGCCACCACGAAACGCTCGCCTGGCTTCGCGACATGGGCTTCAACATCAACCCCGAGACTCGCATCCACCCCTCTATCGCCGACGCTTACGAGCGCATCGACTGGTGGGGCCACCAGCGCGAACGCCTTGACTACGACATCGACGGCACCGTGCTCAAGCTGGATGACACACGGGAGTGGGATCGCCTCGGCGTCGTGGGCCGCGAGCCGCGCTGGGCCATCGCCTACAAGTTCCCTCCCCAACAACGGACAACGAAGTTAAAGCGTATCGAAGTGAACGTGGGCCGCACCGGCGTCCTCACCCCCTTCGCTATGCTCGAAACGGTTGTTGTCGGCGGCGCCAACGTCTCTATGGCCACGTTGCATAACGAGGGCGACATCCGCCGCAAGGACATCCGTGCGGGGGATACGGTCATCGTCCAGCGAGCGGGAGAAGTCATTCCCCAGGTGGTCGCGCCTGTCATCAGCCTCCGCGATGGCAGCGAGCCCGTGTTCGAGATGCCCCCCGCCTGTCCCTCCTGCGGCACCCCCGTCAGCCGTGACCCGGCGGAGGCTGCCGTCTACTGCCCCAACACGGCCTGCCCGGCCCAGCAGATTCGCCTCCTCGAGCACTTCGCCTCTCGCGGCGCGATGGATATCGAGGGCCTCGGGGAGAAGGTGGCCTACCTCCTCTTCAGGTCCGAACTCGTTCACGACGTTGCCGAGATCTACGACCTGGACGCCGCGCGGCTTCACACCCTCCCCGAGTTCCAGGCGCGCGCCGCGGGTGGAACCACGCGGCTCAGCAAAACTGGCGAGAACCTCCTTGGGGGGATAGCCAGGAGCAAGCAGCGCCCGCTCAACAACGTCCTCTTCGCGCTCGGCATTCGTCACGTCGGCTACGAAACCGCACGACTCTTAGCCGCCCACTTCGGCTCGCTTGGCCGGCTGCTGGACGCTGACGTCCCCAACCTCCAGACCGTGGAGGGTATCGGTCCGGTCGTCGCGCAGGCGATCACCGAATGGGCCGCTCGCGATGCCAACCGCGCGGTCGTCGAACGCCTCATTCAGGTCGGCGTGAACCCCGTAATGCTCGCCGAGGAGCGTGTCATCGGCCCGTTAGACGGACTCACCCTCGTCGTAACCGGGCGCCTCGAAACGATGTCCCGAAACAACGCGGAAGACCGGATTCGCGAACTTGGCGGCAAGGTCGGCAGCGCGGTCTCGAAGGGCACGTCCGCCCTCATCGCGGGCGCGGAGGCTGGAACCAAGCTCGCCAGGGCTGAAAACTTGGGTGTCCGCGTGATCGACGAGCTGCTCTTCGTGCGGCTCCTGGCCGATGGCCCAGGCGTGCTAGCGCCTGAAGTTAGCGCTTCGAAAGAGTAACGCCACTACTCCGAAGCGGTAAGTTCGCACTCCCCGAGATGCAACGTATAATGGGTTAGTCACGCCGCCAGTCGCGCGTTTCGTTTTCAGCCGGGCAGGACCAGCAGTTGGCATTCTCTAACCCCCTCTCCAGCCTCTTCGGGTTCCTTTCGCACGACATCGCTATCGATCTCGGCACTGCAAACACGCTCGTGATGGTAAAGGGCCGCGGCATCGTCATCGATGAGCCCTCCGTCGTGGCGATCGATCGTGTCACTAAGAAAATCCTCGCTATCGGCGCCGAAGCCAAGCGCATGGTCGGCCGCACCCCCTCCAATATCATCGCCGTCAGGCCCCTCCGAGACGGCGTCATTTCAGACTTTGAAGTGACCGAGAAGATGCTCAGCTACTTCATCCGGGCAGTCCACGACCGCAGCTTCCTCGCCCAGCCGCGAGTGGTCGTCGGCATCCCCAGCGGTGTCACCGAAGTGGAGAAGCGCGCCGTCCACGATGCCGCCTTAAACGCCGGCGCCCGCAGCTGCTACCTGATCGAAGAGCCCATGGCCGCGGCAATAGGCGCGGGCCTCCCGGTAATGGAGGCCGCAGGCTGCATGATCGTCGATATCGGTGGCGGCACCACGGAAGTGGCCATCATCTCCCTCGGCGGCATGGTGGTCAGCACCTCCATCCGCGTCGCCGGCGATGAGATGGATCAGGACATCATCGCTTACGCCCGCCAGGTCCATAACCTGCTCATCGGCGAACGCACGGCAGAGGAGATCAAGAAGAACGCCGGCTCTGCCGCACCCCTCGACCCCGAAGAGACCATCGATCTCCGTGGCCGCGACCTCGCCACCGGACTCCCGAAAGCCGTCGAAGTGAGCACCGTGGAAATCCGCGATGCGCTCGCCGGCTCGATCAGTGCCATCGTCGAAGCGGTCCGCTCCACCATCGAAGTCACTCCCCCCGAGCTCGTTAGCGACCTCATGGCTCACGGAATCGCGCTCGCAGGGGGAGGGGCGATGCTTCGCGGGCTCGATCGCCGCCTCAGCCAGGAAACCCGCTTCCCGGTCTACGTCGCCGAAGACCCGCTCCTCTGCGTTGTCCGGGGCGCCGGCGAAGTGCTGGAAGAATCGATGCTCCTCGAAAAGGTGCAATCCCAGTTGGCCTCGCGCCGCGGCGGACGATAGCATCGGGCCGCCGCCCGTGGATGTTTCATGCTGATCTTCTCCCGGTATACATGGTGGGTAGCGACGATGGTCGGTCTCGCTATGCTCCTGGCGGTGGTTGGTCAAACGGGCCTCCTCTCGCCGTTTCAGGGCATCTTCCTCACCGTCACCTCTCCCGTCGAAGGGGTGCTCACAAAAGTCTTCCGGCCCCTCGCTGCCTTCCTCTCCGACGCGGGCAACCTGAACGATTTGCAGGATGAGAACGCCAGGCTCCGCCTCGAAAACGAAGAGCTTCGCAACCGAGTGACGACCCTTCAACAGGGCGCGGAACAGGTGGAAGAACTCCAGAAGGCGCTCGGCGTCACCCAGAACGTCGCGTCTGGCACGAAGCTCGCCGCCAGCGTCGTCCATCGCGATAGCTCCCCCTTCACGGACGTCATTAGCATCGACCGCGGCTCCGGAGACGGCATCAAGGTCGGCATGGTGGTGCTCTCCTCCCAGGGCACTCTGCTTGGCACCGTGACCACCGTCACCACTAACGCCGCCTTCGTCCGTCTCATCACGGATACCAAGAGCAAAGTCGCTTCGCAGATCCAGGAGTCCAAGGTGGAGGGCATTACGAGGGGCAGCCCGAACCGCGGAGTCAGTTTCGATCTCGCGGTGTCGCAGGCTGCAATCAACGTGGGCGACACGGTGATCACCAGCGGGCTTGGGGGAAACTACCCGCAGGGCCTGCCAATCGGGCGTGTCTCAGAAGTCTCCGGCAGTTCGCAGGAGCTCTCCAAAAAGGTAACCGTTGAGCCTCTCGTGCGGCTCTCCACAGCGCGCACCGTGCTCGTCCTCACGAGTTTCTCTCCGCAGCGCCTCGGCTTGGAGACCCCGTGAGGTCGGTCGGCATCGTGGTGATCGTGGTCGTCACGGCGCTTGCCCAGGCGGCCGTTGCGCCGCTCTTCCCCGTATCGGCGGCGATCCCGGATTACACCCTCGTCACGCTCGTCCTCCTCACCGTCTTCGCCGGCCCCGCCACCGTGATGTTCGCTCTTCCCCTCATGGCCATCTGCCTCGGCTTCGCCGGCGACCGATCACCGGGGCTCCTGTTGATTGCCTATCTGCCGCTTCTCCCGCTCTCCCTCTACGTTGAGGACGCCCGCGTCCCACTCAACCGCTACGCGCAGATGGCGATCGCCGGCATCGCCACCGGTGTCTGGGCGAGGATCCTGCTCGCCTTCGGGGCGGTCGTTGGCGGCGCGGACCCGTCGGTCGGGTCCATCGTCGGCCAGCTTGTCATCCCCGGCCTCTTCTTGGATTTTGCTTTACTCACGGTGGTCTACCTCCCCTTCCGTCTCCTAGGATGGACGGGCCGCGGGATGAGTCTCCAGCGGAGCAGGTGGTAACGATGGGGATGCTGGAAGAGGGCTACAGCGGCCGCCCACAGCAAGGTTCGAGCCGTAACCGCCCCCACGGGAACCTCAACATCCTGCGCGCCAGCATCGTGCTGCTCTTCGGCATCCTCACCATTCGCCTGGGATTCATGCAACTAGTGCACGGCGAAGAGTACGCCCGCCGCTCCACCGAAAATCACATCGTCACCGCCAACATTCTCCCCACCCGCGGCCTCATCCTCGATCGCAACGGCGAGCCGCTCGTGCAGAACGTCGCCGAGTACACAGCCACCCTGACCCCAGAGTTCCTCCCCGACGACAAGGATGCGCGCTACAAGATCTACCTCCGCCTTGCCAGTCTCACGGGCGCCCAGGTCCTCGAAATCCAGACGCTCGTCAAGACCTCCGAAGACGAAGGCCTCGCGTTCATCGCCATCCCGATCAAAAAGCACCTCACCCAGGATCAGGCGATCATGATGGAAGAGGCGTCGGTCGACCTGCCCGGCGTCAACCTCTCGATCACCCCGGGACGCAACTATCCCGCGGGCCAGGCATTCTCCCATCTCCTCGGCCACATCGGCGCGCAGGATGCCAAGGAGAACGCCGTCCTTCGAAAGCTTGGGTATGCGAACAACGAGCCGGTAGGCAAGGATGGCCTGGAGGACCGCTATGAGAGCGACCTGCGCGGCAAAATTGGCTACAGCCGCGTCGAGCAGGATGCCCAGGGGCGCCTCATTACCTCCCTTAAGACCGACGACGCTCAGCCCGGTAACAGCCTCAAGCTTTCCATCGATTCCGGCCTGCAAAAGTTCGTCGCCGATCTGCTCCAGGAGTCGATGCACGACACAAGCGGCGCCTGGGGCGATGCGCGCGTGGCCGCCGCGGTCGTCATGAGCCCGAAGACCGGCGAGGTTTACTCGATGGTCTCGCTCCCCATGTACGACAACAACATCTTCGCTCAAACCGATAAGCGCGCCGATGAGTACGCCGCCCTCGCGCTCGATAACGTGCGCACGCCGTTCCTGAACCACGCGCTCAGCGCCGCCGCTCCCGGCTCCACCTTCAAGCTCATCACCGCCGCCGCGGCGCTTCAGAACGGGAACGTCACCCCTCATACCCCGTTCAACGTGGCGAGCACCAGGCTCGAAATCAAGGGCGAAAACGGTGAAATCTACTACCTGGTCGATTGGCGCCAGCACGGACTGATCGACCTGTACGGCGCGATTCAGTGGTCTTCCAACCAGTACATGGAGATGGCCTCGTGCGGCATCCTTGGCAAAATCAATGGCCTCGGCAAGGACATCGAGACATCGGCCGTCATCCTCGGCAACTACGCGCGTGCCTTCGGGCTCGGCCTGCCCACGGGAATCGATCTCTACGGGGAGAGCGATGGCCGCGTCCCGGACCCCGCCTGGAAGAAGCGCATCACCAAAGACCCCGGCAACTGGTACTACGCCGATACCTGCTTCATGGGCATCGGACAGGGAGACGTCACCTCCACGCCCTTGCAGATCGCCCGCATGACCGCAGCCGTCGCCAACGGCGGGACGCTCGTCACCCCCCACGTCGTGAACGAAGTGGTCGATCCCAGCGGGAAGACCGTGCGCACCATAAAAACGGACACCAAAAGCGTCGGCATCAATGCGGACTATCTGCAGGTCGTCCGCGATGGTATGCATCTCTCGGTGCAGAGCGGCGCCGGATTGCTCGCCAGCCAACCGGGAATCGATATCGCGGGTAAAACAGGCACCGCCGAGTTCTTCGAAAAGGAGTTCAAGCGGCAGCACGCCTGGTTCACCGGCTTCGCCCCTTATAACGACCCGGATGTGGTGGTCACGGTTTACTTCGACCTTGGCGTGGGCGGCGAAAAGGCCGCACCAGTGGCCGGTAAGATCATCAAGTATTTCGAAGAGAACGTGAAACGTTGAGCAGCGTTTCCAGCTATGGCAGCGGCCGCGCCTCGCCCTATGCCGCCACCCGTTCGGGCGTCTTCCGCGGCTGGGACCGATTCGACTACTGGATCGTCCTTTCGGCGCTGGGGCTTGTGGCCATGGGGCTCGTGCTCATCTACAGCGGCTCCGCCCGGACCTACCACGGCCCCGCCGCGAGCTTCGCCAACCCCGTTGCCAAGCAGGTCGTCTTCGCCACCATCGGCTTCGGCCTCATGCTCATCGTCTCGAAGCTCGATTACCACTACCTCACGCACTACTCGTGGCTCCTCTACTTCGCCGGACTGGTCGCGCTCGTCGCCATCCTCGCGATTGGCCAAACTGCATTCGGCTCTACTCGCTGGTTCAGCCTCGGGCCAATTCAGGTCCAGCCATCCGAGTTCGCCAAGCTGGCCACCATCCTTACGCTAGCCCGCTTCTTTAGCGAACACGGCGGCGATGCAAAGGACCTCCGGACACTCGTCATCTCCCTCGTAATCGTCATGCCGGTCGCCGGGTTGGTCTTCATCGAACCCGACCTTGGGACGAGTATCGTCTTCTTCGCCATCTGGCTCGGCGTGGTCATCGTTGCCGGCGTCAGCCGTGCCCACCTCCTCGTGATGGCGGCACTCTTCATCGCCATCCTCCCGTTCGTCTGGACCTTCGCCATCGCCGACTACCAGGTGGAACGCGTCAGCGTCCTCGTTAATCCCGAAGAGGACCCACTGGACGCCGGTTACAACGTCA
>JBDSEP010000262.1:0-2676 GCA_039919985.1 Tepidiformaceae bacterium
GTCGCGGATCGAGTTCTGCCCAGCGAGCATCATGATCAGGCGGTCGATGCCCATGCCAAATCCGCCGGTTGGCGGCATGCCGTGCTGAAGGGCGAAGAGGAAGTCTTCATCCAGTAGCTCCACCTCATCGTCCCCCGCCGCCTGGAGGGCGAGCTGCTCATCGAAGCGTGCGCGCTGTTCGATCGGATCGTTCAGTTCGGTGTAGGCATTGCCGAATTCGAACCCGGCCATAAAGCACTCGAAGCGTTCCACGAGGCGCGGGTTTGTGGGGTGGCGCTTGGCCAGCGGCGAAAGCTCCACGGGATAGTCGAGCAGGAATGTCGGTTGGATGAGATGCGGTTCGATGAAGGCGGACATCGCCTCGTCCGCGAGCTTGCCGTAGCCGGCGGCATCAGCCACCTGTAGACCGCGGCGGCGAAGCTCGTCTCGCAGGGAATCGGCGCTGGTAAACTCTTCGAGGTCCGGCCCGCCGAATTCGCGCATGGCATCGAGGAAGGTGACGCGGCGCCACGGCGGCGCGAGATCGATCTTCTGCTCGCGGAAGAGGATGCTGGTTGTGCCGAGCACCTCCTGAGCGACGGAGCTCACCATCTCTTCAACCATGCGCGCCACGTCGTTGTAATCGGCGTAGGCCTGGTAGGTCTCGATCATCGTGAACTCGGGATTATGTTTGAAGCTCATCCCTTCATTGCGGAAGTTGCGGCCCATCTCGTAGACCCGTTCGAAACCGCCAATGATCAGCCGCTTCAGATGCAGTTCGAGGCTGATGCGCAACACCCGGTCTTCGTCCAGTGCGTTGAAATGGGTAACGAAGGGGCGGGCGGCCGCGCCACTTTCAGAGTGGTGAAGGATGGGAGTCTCGACCTCGAGGAATCCGCGCGAATCGAGGAAACGGCGGATCGCAGCGATCGACTTGCTGCGAATCGTAAAGACCTTGCGGGTCTCTTCGTTCGCCATGAGGTCCAGGTAGCGGCGGCGCTGGCGCATCTCCACGTCGGCGAGGCCGTGGAACTTCTCGGGCGGAGAATGGAGCGCCTTGGAGAGCATGGTCCACGATGCTGCGCCCACCGTGGGCTGGCCGGTACGCGTGCGCATCGGCACGCCGTGCACGCCGACGAAGTCTCCGAGGTCGATGAAGCGAAGCGCTTCGTACTGGCCTTCAGAGAGTGCGTTCTGGCGGAGCAGTGCCTGGATTCGACCGGAGCCGTCCTGAATGTCTATGAACGTCGCTTTGCCCATATCGCGGCGGCCCACAACACGGCCCGCGATATCGACCGCCGGGTGTGAGGCGTCGTGCGGTTCCGGCGGAAGCGCTTCGACGATCGCAGTAACTTCCGCCGCCGTGTGGGTGCGCGCGGCGCGGGGGGGGTAGGGGTCCATCCCGGCGGCCCGAAGGGCATCCAGTTTCGCCAGGCGCTGGGCCATTAGTTCGTCCATGGAAACCTCTCACCAATCATGACAGCTACGCGAAAGCCGCCCGTGGGCGGCTCGCAGGATCGAAAACTGGATCGCCACCGGCCGATCAGTCGATCTTCACGACTTTCACCTTGATCGCACCCTTCGGCACGATGACATCGACGGTGGCGCCAACTTCGCGACCCAGCAGCGCGGAGCCCACGGGGGATTCGTTCGAGATCTTGCCGTTTGCGGGGTCCGCTTCGGGCGCGCCAACGATCTGGTAGTGGCGCTTCTTGCCATCCTGGAGCACTTCCACGCCGCTGCCGATCATCACCCGGCCGGACTTGTGAGCACCCGCCTCATCGATGATCACGGCCCGGCGGAGGACGTCTTCGATCTCGAGGATGCGTCCTTCGATCATGCCCTGTTCAAGCTTCGCGTCGTCGTACTCGGCGTCGTTCTGGCTCGTGCCTTGCTCCTGGGCATTGTGAATGCGCTCGGCGATCACGCGGCGCTGGGCGCGGCGCTCCTCCAGGTCAGCTTCGAGCTTTGCCTTTCCTTCATGTGTCAGGGGCACCTGTTTATCAGACATGTCGTAACCTGTGGTAATCGTGTCGGGTCAAAAAAGTGACCGAGGGCCGAAGACGCCTCAGTCCAGCCCAGTATACGGATTAGTCACGCAGGGCGGCAATGAAAGGCAGGGGAGATCGTGGAGGCCACGGAAGACGGCGGCGACCAGCGCGAACGCCGCGCAGTGGATGGCCTCGACTGGCGCGCTCCGCTGGCGCAGCCGCCTGCTGCGCCTCCCGAAGTTGCACCCGCGGACCCGGAAGCAGTGCCATCCCCTGTCCATGAGATGGCCGCCCGCACCGGTGGGCGAGCGCTGGTTGCAGTGGCGGCGGCGGCCGCGCTGGTTGGCGGCCTGGTGTCTGGCGTTGCCGTCTCAAAACTGGCCGATGACCGGCCTGCAGTGCCCTCGGGAGTTGCCGGTTCCACGCTTTCTGTAGAACAGACGAGCGCGGTCGCCGACGTCGCGGCCCGTGTACGACCCGGCGTGGTCCGGGTGGATAGCGTGAAACGCGCCGCCGGCGGCGTGGAACACGATGTGGGGAGCGGCGTTGTCATCGACCAGCTGGGGCACGTCATCACCAATGCCCACGTGGTGTTGAACACCGAGTCGCTGAAGGTGGTTCTGAGCGACGGCACCGAGCGGCCGGCGATCCTGATAGGGCACGACTACCCGTTCACCGATGTTGCCGTACTGCAGATCGGTCCCGG
>JBDSEP010000282.1:0-5164 GCA_039919985.1 Tepidiformaceae bacterium
GTGACCGATGACCTCGGGGTCTGGCTCGGCGTGGATGGCGTCGCCACGAGCGACCTGCCGCCTCCGCTGAAAGTCCTTCTGTTCAGCGTGCTCAATACGCTTGCCGTGAGGACGAGATGAGCACCAATCGGATTCACCTCGGGGCCATCATCGCGCGGGAGGGCGAACTCCTGCTGGTGCGCGACCATTCGCGCCGGACCTGGGAGTTGCCGGGCGGCCCGCTCGCAGCTGATAAGCCCGACGCGGACGAGGAGATGGACGCGATGCTCACCAGCATCGGAATCAACGTGCCGGCCATTGAAGAAGATTTTATCGAGACGATTCACCTCGATGAGGGCGCGGGCAGGGTGGTCTACAACCTCTACTTCGCCGCCCCGGATTGGACCGGCGAACCTTCGCTGCCGCCAGGTAACGATATGGGTTGGTTCGAAGCTGCTGAACTGCACAACGTGGAGATGGACGAGACGCTCCGCGCCGCGGTTCTCTCCGCCTTCGGCATCGCCCAAAGGGAGGACCCGAGCGAGGCGATCCTGCGCGGCATGCAGGCGAATCTTCATGCCCCTTCCGAGCCAGCCCTGGCGTTCACCTCGCAGCGCCCCTCCGCTGATGGCAGACGCGCCGCTGGGCTGCACGTGCTCCACACGCTGAGCGGCGGCGACGCCAACGCCGAGGCGGAACTTCGCGCGGCCTGCCCGGAGCTCGCGGACGCGATCATCGATTTCTCGATGGGCGAGGTCTGGCAGGGGCCCGCGCTCGATCGCCGTACGCGCAGCCTGATCGTCGTGGCCATGCTCGCCGCCGCTGGCCAGCACGCCTCGTTGAAGTCGCACATCGGCGGCGCGCTCAACCACGGGGCCACCCCCGCGGCGGTGATCGAGGCGATGAAGATGGTCGCCGTTTACGCTGGATTTCCGGCAGCGGTCGCGGCTTGGCCAACAATGGAGGGGGTTTTCGCCGAACGCGGAATCCCCCGCCCTGCGCAGCCGCCGTCATGATGGGGCGCAAGACGACAGGCTCGACCGCCACCCTCGTCCTCGCCGCCATCGGCGCGCTCCACGTTTACTGGGCGCGTGGCGGGCAGCGATTCGCCGACAAGGCCATCCCCACCAGCGGTGGCAAGCCAACTATCGCCCCTGGCCCAACCGCGACCTACGCCGTGGCCGGGCTCTTAGCTACGGCCGCATCGGCGAGCGCCCTGAGCACCATGCACCTCGGTGGACGGCTGCCGCGGCTCCTCGCGGCTGGTGCCGGTCTCACCCTGCTGCTACGGGCGGTGGGCGATTTCCAGCTCATCGGATTCTTCAAGAAGGAATGTTCGACCGAGTTCGCCAGGCTGGACACAGCGATCTACACACCACTCTGCCTGTTCCTCGGGCTGGCGCTTTTGAGGTCGGCGAAATGAGGCCGATAGCGCTGCTCTGGGACCTGGACGACACGCTGCTGGACACCCTCGCCGGTCGCATGAACGCCCTCGCCCACGCCTACGAGACCTGCGTAGGGGGCAAAACCGACCCCAGAGCCCTCTGGATCTCCCACCGCGGTGGCACGCTCGAGGACCTTGGGCGCAGGCTCGTAGGCGATGACTACCAGCGCTTCGCCAGTGTCTACCGCGACCGCTACTTCACGTTGGAGCGCAACATCACTGCCTACGAGGGGATCGAACCGGTCCTCGAAGCCTGCCTCGAAGTCGAGATTCCGATGGCCGTGGTCACTTCAAAGGTTGCCTGGGGCGCCACCGAAGAGTTGAGCCGCGCCGGCCTCTTGCACTACTTCCAGGCGGTCGTCGGATTCGATGACACCGACCTCCACAAGCCCGATCCAGAGCCAATCTTCACGGCGCTGGAGCGCCTCTGCATCGCCGAACCGGAAGCGATCCTTTTCGTTGGAGACAGCCCGGCGGATGTCTGGGCCGCTCGTAACGCCGGCTGCAAGTCCGTCGCCGCGCTCTGGGGCACACTCGATGCCGAGCTCCTTCTCGATGCGATGCCCGACCATCGCGCCGCCGCCCCCGTCGAGATCCTCGCCCTCCTTCGTGAAAGCATGGCGGCGAAGTGAGCGAGGCTACGCTGGTTAAGCAAGTCGTCCATGTGGGCGTCCGCTTCTACCGCTCCGGCGGACTGGAGCTTGCGCTCGTGCCACTGCTGTCCGAAGTCGCGAGCTTCACCCGCTCGGCGGGCGACGGCTATTTCCTCGTGGCCCTCATGGGGGAACCAGGCACGAGCTATCCGCTCAATCTTCGTTCGCGCGCTTCGTATGAACCGGCATACCTTGGCGCCAAATTCAAGCTCGACAGGCGTGGCTTCGGCTACACGCCGGATGAGCTCGCCGCGACCCTCCACCTGATCGCCGAAGACCTCGCCTACGAAGAGGGGATGGACGCGTGACGACCCTCCTTATAGATAACTACGATAGTTTCACCTACAACCTCTACCAGTACCTCGCGGAGATCGGCGCAGATGTCCTCGTCCGCCGAAACGACCAGCTCACCATTCAGGAGTGCGCGGCGCTAAACCCGGACCATGTCGTAATTTCGCCCGGCCCGGGACACCCCTCGGAGGCCGGCATCTCCGGAGCCGTGATCCGCGAATTCGCAGGCCGCGTGCCCGTCCTCGGAGTCTGCCTCGGCCACCAATGCATCTACGAGGCGTTTGGCGGCACTGTCGCCTCCGCGGGCGAAATCAAGCACGGCAAGCAGTCCGCCATCGAACACGACGGACGCGGCGTCTTTGCCGGCCTGCCCCAGGCGTTTCGCGGCGCCCGCTACCACTCGCTCGCCGGTACACCGAGCACTCAGCCCGAATGCCTTGAGGTCACGGCCCGCTCAGAG
This sequence comes from Tepidiformaceae bacterium, assembly GCA_039919985.1. Taxonomy (GTDB): domain Bacteria; phylum Chloroflexota; class Dehalococcoidia; order Tepidiformales; family Tepidiformaceae; genus PNKC01. The sequence continues at coordinate 2,828 of JBDSEP010000282.1, forward strand.
AGTGGCGTGATCATGGGGGTCCGCCATCGAGAACTGACCGTAGAGGGTGTCCAGTTTCACCCCGAGTCGATAGCCACCGAGCACGGCAAGGAGTTGTTGCGAAACTTCCTCGATATCAAGGTTGGCAGATGGTGATACAGGAATCGATTCGCGCGCTCATGGAAACAAAAAGCCTGAGCCCGACGCAGGCCGCGGGCGCCCTCGAAGAGATCATGACCGGCACAGCCACCCCCGCGCAGGTTGGCGCATTCCTTGCGGGTCTGCGGATGCACGGCGAAACGCCTGAGATCATCGCCGCCTGCCTCGAAGTTAGCCAGCGGCACGCCGAACTGGTGCCCGCTGACGACGTGATCGACATCGTCGGCACGGGAGGCGATGGCATGGACACCTTCAACGTTTCGACTGCCGCCGCGCTGGTGGTCGCCGGTGCCGGCGTCCGCGTCGCCAAGCATGGCAATCGGGCCGCCTCCTCCAAGTGCGGCAGCGCCGACGTCCTCGAAGCGCTCGGGGCAAACCTCGACCTCAGCGGTGAGCGCGCAGCCCAGCTTATCGAGAGCTGTGGCTTCTGCTTCCTCTTTGCGCAGCGCTTTCACCCAGCTTTCCGGCATGTGGGCGGCCCTCGCCGAGAGCTCGGGGCGCGCACGATCTTCAACGTCCTCGGGCCGCTAACGAACCCCGCCCGTCCGCGGGCGATGCTCGTAGGCGTGGGAGCGAAAGCGCTCGGGCCCGTGATGGCGGAAGCGTTCAGATTGCGAGGTCTGCCGCGAGCCCTGGTCGTCCACTCCGCCGAAGGGCTCGACGAGATCAGCCCCGCTGGTATCACTCACGGCTGGTCCGTTGAGAACGGGATCGTGACAGAGCTGACCCTCCGACCAGAGGATTTCGGCCTCCCCTCTCACCCTATCTCGGCGGTCATTGGCGGCGATTCTGCGCAGAACTCCGGCACCATGCTGGCAATCCTCGATGGCTCTGAGGGGCCAGTGACCGACTTCGTCCTCCTGAACGCCGCCGCCGCGCTGGTCGTCGCTGGCACCGCTGCCGATTATCGCGCCGGGGTGGCCCTGGCGCGCGAGTCCATCGGCTCGGGCCGCGCCCGGGAGGTGCTCGACCACTACGTCGCCCTCAGCCAGGAGCAGCCGAATGGGTAGCCCCACGATCCTCGATACCATCGTGGCCCGCCGAGAACACGATGTGCGCGTAGCGAAAGCGGACGTGCCAGCCGCTGAGCTGGAGGCGCAGCTTGGCTCGGCTCCCGCGGTCTTGGACTTCGAAGGGCGCCTTCGCCGGCAAGCGCCGATGGCTCTCATTGCCGAAGTGAAGCGCGCATCACCCAGCAAAGGGGATATCGCGCCGAGGCTTGATGCGGCTGCCCAGGCAACGAAGTACGCAGAAGGTGGCGCAGCGGGCATCTCGGTTCTCACCGAGCCAACATGGTTCAAGGGCACGCTCGCCGACATGTGCGCCGTCCGTGCAGCCCTCGATGCCATGGGCGACGACCGTCCAGCAATCCTCCGCAAGGACTTCATCATCGACGAATACCAGGTCCTGGAGGCGCGGGTTCACGGCGCGGATTGCCTGCTGCTTATCGTCGCCTCGCTCGATGACGCGCGGCTCCGAGCGCTTATCGAACGCTCGCGCTCGTTCGGTATGGAGCCGCTCGTCGAAGTGAACAACGCCGACGAAATGGACCGCGCTCTCGCCAGCGGGGCCCGCGTCATCGGCATCAACAACCGCGACCTCCGGAACTTCCGCGTCGATCTGTCCACCACCGACCGCCTGGCGAGCAGAGCCACCGGCGACATCCTCCTTGCGGCCTTAAGCGGCATCAGCACCAGGGAGGATGTCGAGCGCTTCCAGGCAGTCGGCGCAGGTGCCGTGCTTGTCGGCGAGGCGCTCATGCTCGCGCAAGACCCGGCCGCCGCCATTCGTGCGCTCGTGGGCCGCACGGCCACGAGTCCAGCACCCGGAGTCTCCTCCCCATGACCCTCGTCAAAATCTGCGGGCTGCGCGATCCTGAGACCGCCCTTCAGACGGCCAACGCTGGGGCCGATTTCATCGGCCTCGTCTTTGCCGAATCGAGGCGCAAGGTTACGCCCGAGCAGTGCTACGACGTCGTCGAGGCGCTGAAAGAGAAGCGCACCCAGGGCCGCGATGCGAGCTTCGACGGCCCGCGCCGGGGCGACGTCTCCGCCAAGAGTTGGTTTGGCGCATGGGCAGATGAGATCGAGCAGTCCGCCGCCCGCTGGCGCCCGCTCATCGTCGGAGTCTTCGCGGATATGGAGGCGGACGACGTGAACAACATTGCCGACGCCGCCGGCCTGGACCTGGTGCAGCTTT
>JBDSEP010000311.1:0-5776 GCA_039919985.1 Tepidiformaceae bacterium
TATGGCGCGATGGTCGCCGAGATCGACACCTCGCAAATGGACGATGTCGCGAAGGCCCGCGCAGAGCGCTGGAAGCAGATGCGGTCGCTCCTCGCCAAAGTCTAGGTTTCCGGCTTTCGAATGTTCACGGCGGGCCCCCGTCCAGCCCGCGCTCGTCGCGGCAGCCTGATTGCGCCCACGGTAAAGGTTCGGGGCTGCTCCTAACCATTCGGGCAGGATCGCGCGAGCGATGGGAACCTTCTACGCTGGTTATGCGTTCTCTTAGCAGGACGTGATCGCCTACCCCGCCAGGCGGGCGATGTGATCGGAGGATCGCCATAGAAACCCCCATCGGTCCCGGCGCTGTCGGGATGAATCTCAGCAACATCAAAGTGTGCGCACGCTGCGGCCTTCGCTACGATTGGCGCAAGTCGCCGAGCTCGGCGCTGAAAATGACCTACTGCAGTTCGCTCTGCGAACGGGCGGACCTGGGCTTCACCATAGAGGCGCTCCTGAAGGTAGAGCGCGGCGCACGCGCCGTCTCCCCTGAGGAGACGACCTCGACGGCTGCGGTCTAAGCCCCGCAGGCAGGCAGAACTTTCGAACGCCGCCCGGCCATCCGCCGGGCGGTTTGTTTTGCCCGCCGCTACGCACTGGGCAGGCCGAGACGTTCCCGACCGCGGCGGGCGGCCAGATTGAGGACGTTCCGGTTGCCGCGATTCCACGTCACGTTCAATGTCACGGAGCGAATTCGCCAGCCCGCCGCGGAGCGGACGAGTTCATCGACGTAGTAGCCGCCCATGGTGTAGTAGTTTTCGCCCTCACTGTTGATCACGAAGTGCTCGGCGCGCATATACGAGGTGCAGGTTGGCTCGTCACCCCGAATGTCGTGCACATGGTTCGCGCTCAGGTGTTGGGTGGCATCGAACCCGGCGAAGAGGATGCGCGCGCTTTCGACCCAGGCATCTGCCGTGACGTGGGCGGGGCGCATATGAATCGAGGACATGTCCACGTCGATTTCGTCGGTGAAGATGGAGCGGAGGAGCGGCCAGTTTCGGGTATCAAGGCCCGTGGCGTAGCGATGCACGAGATCGCTGATCTCGGCACGGTCGAAAAGGTGTTGGACCTGCTGGTCGGGGCTCACAATGCCTCCTGCCGTGGCCAGCTGCTGCTTTTGCGCCGACCGTGGAACGGAGGATACACGGCTGGCACGCAAGCGGTGGAACGAGCCTGCAACGAGCGGGTCGCGCCGCCGCGATGACTTTGCAAGGCGCTAAGGCAGAGCATGAAATCACGAGGCTGTCGCCCGACACCGGCAGTCCAGGAGATGTCCCATGACTGAGTCTTCGACCTTGAACGAAAAAGATGCGCCGCTGCCAATCAGCGGCGCCATCTTCGATTGCGATGGCGAGCAGTTCGCCTACGTGAAGGAAGTGCACGGCGGCTACTTCAAGCTGGACCTGCCGATGGCGCGTGACATCTGGCTGAGTGCCGGCTACGTCCGCGAGACCAAGGGCAACGACGTTTACCTGTCGATCTCACGCGACGAAGCTGAAGAGCACAAGCTCTCCGCACCTGGCATAGAGCAGGAAGCAGCCAGCGTCGACCACCTGATCGACAACGACACCGCGCTTCGCCAGCGCGAGCGCATGGAGGCGGAGCTCGCCGCCCAGAACGCGCAGCTCGACCGCGACGCCGGTCGAATCCCCGGAACCGCCGCCGAGGTGGGCGCGAACGACGTGCCCGCCGATAACCTGCGGGTCAACCCCGATATTGGCCGCGGACCGGTCGTCTAGCAGCCTCCGCCAGAGTTCTACCGCGGACCCGGGTGTCGTTAGGCACCCGGGTCTCCGCGTTTTCTGAGTGGCTACACGAGGGGCGTATCGTCCCGGTTCGCCCAGTCGCGCATCGAACCGTCGTAAACGCGAACGTTGTCGTAGCCCACGAGGGCCATCACGAAGGCGGCGTGAGCGGCGCGGATTCCGCCCTGGCAATACGTAATGGTCGGCTTGGCGCGAGTGATGCCAGCCTCCTCGAGCAGCGCCTCGATCTGGTCTGCGGGCAGGAAGCGCCGGGTGTCCGAGGTCTCCACAAAGCGCGTCCACTCAAGGTGGCGGGCGTTGGGCACGTGGCCGGAGCGCCGGTTGCCGCGGCTGTTCGTGCCTTCCCATTCGCCGTCGGAGCGGACATCCAGCACCTGGCAGGCGGGATCATCGTAGGAGGCCAGCAGGTCCTCCGAGGAGGCGTGAACCGCCTCCACGGGGCGCGCCGTAAAGGTGGCGCGCGGTGGACGCGTGGCGTGGAAGGTGACAGGCCGATTCTCGGAGAGCCAGCGGTGCCAGCCGCCGTTTAACACGCGGACTTTGGTGTGGCCGTAAAAGTTGAGCGCCCACCAGAGGCGCGAGGCGACCAGCGCGTTGTTGTCGTCGTAGGTCACCACCGTGGTCTCTTCCCCGATCCCGAGTTGGCTCATCAGCGATTCGAACGCCGGCAACTTCATCACGAATGTCCCGTGATCGCTGCCCTCGGAGTCTTCGTCCTTGATGTAGAAGTGGACCGGCAGCTGAACTGCGCCGGGGATGTGGGCGCGGCGGTAGGCTTCGACAGTGGCGCAATCGATAATGCGCACGTCCGGGTCGTTGGCGTGGTCGGCCAACCAACCTGGCTCGGCGAGAAGGTCGGGGCGGGCGTACTCCATGTTGTTCCTCCAGCGGCAAGGCGATTTCTGGCTTCGCAGCGTAATCGTCAGCGAAGATGAAGTGTAACGCGGCAGAATCGCGTGTACATCGGGCGCCGGAGTTCGGGTACCGAACGGCATCGGCGTGGGGGTGAGCGTGGCGGTCCTCCCCTGCGCTGCTGACGGCGGAGGCGGCGTTGCGTACCATCGGAAGGAGATCCCACCTGGAGTTCCCACATGCCCGAAGTTGGCGCTGCCCTTGATGTCACCGATGCAACCTTCGCAACCGAAGTGCTGGAGCGTTCGAAAGCGGTGGCGGTTGTGGTCGATTTCTGGGCCCCATGGTGCGGACCGTGCCGGGTACTGGGCCCGATCATCGAGCGGGTAGCCGCCGAACACTCGGGCGACGTGGTGCTGGCGAAACTCAACACGGACGAGAATCCGATGGTCGCCACGCAATTCCGAATCCAGGGAATACCGGCCGTGAAGGCCTTCAGGGGCGGGAGCATGGTCGCGGAGTTCACCGGAGCGTTGCCCGAGCCCCAGGTGCGGGCCTTCTTTGCGAAGCTTGTCCCAACGGAGGCGGAGCGCACTGCCAGGCGAGCTTCGGAGATGCTCGATGCCGGCGACTTTTCGGGTGCGGAGAATCACTTTCGCGAGGTACTGGCAAAGAGCCCAGGCAATCCGGACGCGGCCACCGGCCTCGCGGCCATCCTGCTCGCTCGCGGCGAGGAGGGGGCCGCGGAAGAGTTGCTCGACCGCGTACCCACAGACCGGCGCTCCAAGCTGATGAAGCATGGCCTCTTCCTGGATCGATTCGCCAAAAAGCACGCGGCCGAAGACCTTGAACTAGAAGCGACCTCCGCCCCTGCCGACCCGCGGGCGATGTATCGCTGTGGCGTGATGCTTGCGGCTCGACAGCAGTTCGAACCGGCACTCGATGAGCTGTTGGAGTCAGCACGGTTGGACCGCGCTTTCGCCGACGGTGCAGCGCGCAAGGCAATGCTTGCGGTGTTTGATCTGCTCGGGCCGGATTCCCCGATGACCAGGGAGTACCAGCGGCAGCTTTCGCGGGTGTTGTTCTAGCAAGCCTTGAGGCCTGGCACCGGGAGGGTGCCCGTAAGGCGGCGTTCACCAAGTTGATCTGCCGTAGTGACCAGCGTGAGCCGATGGTACTGTCATGGGCCTGCGCCGACCGCTCGTTCTCGCGATTTCCGTGGTCGCCTTCTGCTGCGCCTCCCTCGGCGCGTCCGTCGCTTCGCGGGCCGCGCCCAACCCCTTCCCCAGCGCCTCCGAGACGTATTACAAGCTGGATGTGCCGAATGGCACGATGGCCGTGCGCGTCGAGGCGCAGATTCAAAATAGCAGCAGCAAGGATGCCCTTGCGGTACCTCTTTACGCGTTGCCAACTGCGGAAAACATCGTGGTGAAGCGAGACGATGTTTTGCTCACGACGAAAGTGACGGCTGGCTCCGAGAAGCTCGAGCTGCCGACCACGGTGCTCGCCACGCTCACCACTTCGTTGAAAATGGGGAACCGTGCGAATTTCGTCATGACGTACGACGTGCCAGCGCACAAAGGCGAACTGTTGAGCTTGGAGCGAGGCGTCATCGAAACAGCGTTCATCGGCCAGGGGGCGGGCTCATTCGTCTTTGTAGATGTCCCTTCAAACGGCGAGAACTACTTCGACCCGGGGTGTCTGAGGGTGAATCCCCAGCCGGCCGACGCGAAGAGCGCGGGGTTCGATAGGTGGGTGTGCGGCGATGTCGCGGTGATAGCCCTGAACACGAACGACCCAGAAGTGTTGAAACGCTGCGCCGCGCTCGAGGATAAGTGCCGCCAACGCGAATCGACTACCGCTCTGTTCTCGGCGTTCGTGCAGTCCATCACCGACCAGAGCACTCGAGGGAAGCTGGAGGCGGAGATCCCGATGAGGGGCGGCCCCAAGAAGCTTGTCTTTGGGTTTTTCCGCAGGGATCAGCAGTGGGCCGAAAAGCAGTTCGCACTCGCTCAAGCCGCGCTGCCGAAGCTGGAGGAGACGTTTGGCTTCGCCTACCCAAACGGTGAGACCGTCTCGATGCGTCAATCCCACCAGATCAAACTCATCGGCGCCGCGGGGATCGCGTTTCCAGAGCAGGGGGAAGTGCTCTTATCGCCCGGGACGGGGTTCGATGAGGAAGTGACCGTCCACGAACTCGCCCACCAGTGGGCGGGCTTCAATCTGACTGACGGGTGGCTCTGGGAAGGGCTGGCGGAGTACGGCATGCGCTCCATTGCGCCATCGCTCGGCATCACGCCGCTCAACCGGAAATGGCAGTCGCTCGGATACAAGGACCCGCTGATCACCTGGCAGAACGGCTCCCTCGTGGGCAACCCGAACTACTGGTACGGGAAGGCGGGCACATTCTGGCTGGCCTTCGAAGCCGCAATCGGCGGGCCGGAGAGCATGAAGAAGGTCCTTGCGTTGACATCGCCGAAGGACATTCGAGCGCCATTCGATGGCCGCTGGTTCATGGACAATGGCGAACGGGTGAGCGGCGCGAATCTCGACTCGCTGTTCCTGGAGTGGGTGTTCAACCAGGGCAGCGCCGCCTCGCTGCTTAAGGAACGCCGGGCGATTTATGACTCGCTGGCAGTGCTGAAGGCGCGAGCGACGACACTCGGACTGAGCGGCACGCCGAGCGACATCTACGACAACCTGGACGTCTGGATTTTCGGACCAGTCCCGGATCAGCTGGTCAGGGGCAACGCCGTCCTCGACGCCTACGCGGCCGTGGTGGCGTCCACTGCGGAAGCAGGATTACCGCCGAGCGAAGGGGTCCGAGCGGCCTGGGGGAAGAAGACGCTAACCGAGACGGCGAAAGTGATAGAACAGCAGCGGCAGGCAGCCCTCGTGGTGGGCGAATCGCTTAAGCAGACGGCAGGGGAGAGTCCAGATTCGCCGGTTGCCAGACAGATTTCACTTGCCAAAGAGAAGTTCGCAGCGGGCGACTACGGGGAAGCTAGTCACCTGGCCTCCAGTTCGATGACGGGCGCATACAATCTGGACGCTGCAGCGAAAATGATCGAAGCGGCAAAGCGGAAGCAGGCTGCTTTTTCGCCCGGGCTCCTGCAGCAGCT
>JBDSEP010000317.1:0-5469 GCA_039919985.1 Tepidiformaceae bacterium
AGGGCAGGTCGTCGACGTCGACGTCACCGCCGCCGGCCGCTGCGCCGCCGCGTGGGCCGTTGTAGCCGCCGGAACGGGTTGAGGGACGTCCGGGCTGGCGTTGAGCGCCATCGCCCCATTCATCACCGCCGCCCCCGCCACCCTGGCCCGGCTCGCGCCGTTCCAGAATTTTGAGGTCGAGAGCGATGACTTCGGTCATGTAGTGCTTGACTCCCTGGTCATCGTCCCAGGAGCGTGTGGAGAGGCGGCCTTCAATATAGATCTGCTTGCCCTTAGTGACGTTCTGGCTGATGCGCTCAGCAAGAGCGGCCCAGACAACGATGTTGAACCACTCGGTTTCTTCTTTCCATTCGCCGTCGGCGCCTTTGAAGTTGCGATTCACGGCGAGACTGAACTTGGCCTGGGGGGTGCCGTTGGCGAGGTAGCGGAGCTCCGCATCCTTACCGGCGTTCCCGATGAGCATTACTTTGTTCAGGCTTGCCATGGTCGAACTCCTCGAAACTACGCTTCTGGCTCTGGCTCTGGCTCGGTGGCGGGTTCAGCGATCGCTTCCGCGGCCTCGGTATTGGCGGCATCGGCGGGTGCTTGCTCAGCAACGCCCTCGGGCGAGCCATCAGCGGCCAGGGCCTCGGCGGACGCTTCTACCGCTGGGGCGATGGCGACGGACTCCTCGGCCATGGGCGGCGCAGCAGGCTCGTCGGCTTCGGCGGCGGCGACGACCGCCGGTTCGGCGGGCATCTCTGCTGCAGGTTGCTGCGGAGGGGGCGGCGCGAATCCCGGCTGTTGCCGAGGCTCACGGGGGGGCAGCGGGAGCGGTAGCTCATCGGCGCGGACGATGAGGTGGCGAAAGATCCGCTCATCGATGCCGAGTGTGGCCTCGAGCGGGGCTACTGCGTTGGGTTCGAACTCGACACGGGTGACGATGTAATCGCCATCAACCATGCGGTTGATGGGGTAAGCCATCCGTCGACGTCCCCAGTGGTCCACTTTAAGCAGCTTTCCGCCGCGTGCCTCGATGACATTGGTTAGCAGTTCGACGCTGGCTTCAGGACCGCCAGCCTCCTGGACGGCCAGGTCGTAGACGACCGTCAACTCGTATTCCCGCAAAGGGTCCTCAATCAACCGGGGCGATGGGTTTGCCCGCCGAAGCGAGCCGGACCCCCGGCGCGAACAGCCAGCCTAGCATCGGGGGGGCTTGTGCTCAATGTGACGACTCTCGCTAACCGTCACTTTTGAGGCACGCCGTGCGGCACGCCTCCAGAAAGCAGCTCTCTCCCGGGGAGCAAGGTCCACGGCCCCGATTAGCTGCCGAATGGCGGATTTGGCAAATACATAGCAGAGCTATGTATAATGCCTCTATGCAAACTCAACCAGGCAACCGGATTGGGAAGGACCTCGTCGCGGCTTCGGCGATGCCGCTGGTGCTGGCTATCCTGAACGAGGACGAGAGCTACGGCTACGCGATCCTGAAGCGCATCAATGAGCTTTCCGGCGGCGAGCTTGAGTGGACCGACGGGATGCTCTATCCCCTGCTGCACCGGCTCGATCGGCTGGGCTACGTTGAGGCTAGGTGGGATTCGCCGGAAGGCAGCCGACGGCGCCGGTACTACCGCATTACGCCGGGCGGCCGAAAGGCACTCTCCGAACAGCGCCGCCAGTGGGAGGTGGTCTCAGACGCCCTGCAGAGTGCCTGGCGTTCGTTTCAGGTTCGAGATTCGGCGCTCAGCACGGTGGAGGCTGGCGTTTGATGGACGCCGCCAGCGATCCAACCATCGAGGCGCAAATCTCCGAGTGGAGGTCCTACCTCCTGCGCCGCCAGTCGATCCACCACATCGACGTCGATGAGCTCGAGGATCATCTACGCGGCCAGATCTCCGAGCTTGAAGCGGCCGGACTCAACGGCGACGAGGCATTCCTGATTGCGGTCAAGCGGATGGGCGGTGTGAACGAGCTCGCCGGGGAGTTCGCCCGCGAACGTTCCGGTGAATTGTGGAAGCAGCTTGTACTGGGTGGCGATGCGAGGCGCGAGCGGGCTGGACCAGGTTACGTCGGACTGTTGGTCATGGCCTGCTTTGCCATCGGCGCCGCTTTGGCTTTCAAGCTTCCAGCGCTGTTCGGGATCGACCCGTTCGGCCCGCAGACCTCGGACAACGGGGGTGGCGATGGCCAGGCGTTGTTCTACCTGCGTAACGCTGCGCTGCTGGCGCTGCCGTTTCTCGTAGGCTTCCTCGCGTGGAAGCGCAGTCTGCCGCTGCGCCCGATCGCCGTGTTGACTCTGCCGTTCATCGCCGGGGCGATCCTGGTTAATGCTTTCCCGTTCGAGAGTGGAGGCGACACGGAGGTGCTTGCAGCCATCCACCTCCCCATTGTCCTATGGCTTGTGGCGGGAGTGGCGTATCTGCGGGGCAGATGGAAGTCCGACGCGCCGCGGATGGACTTCGTGCGGTTCACGGGTGAGTGGTTCATCTACTACATCCTGATCGCCTTTGGCGGAGGCGTGCTCTGCGCGCTTACCCTCGGGGTCTTCGAGGCAATCGACATCGATATGCTGCCGGTTATCACTTCGTGGGTGCTGCCGTGCGGTGCGGTGGGAGCGGTCGTGGTAGTCGCTTGGTTGGTGGAGGCGAAACAGAGCGTGATCGAGAATATGGCGCCCGTACTGACCGCCGTTTTCACCCCTCTTTTCGCCTTAATGCTGGTCTCGGCAATCCTTGGGATGGCGGTGACCGGGAATTTCATCGACCCAGATCGCGACGTCCTCATCCTCCTGGATGTGCTGCTGGTGCTCGTCCTCGGTCTGGTTCTCTACACGTTTTCGGCGCGTGATGCAGAAGCGCGGCCAACGCTCATGGATGGTGTCCAGTTGCTACTGGTTGTGAGCGCTCTCGTGATCGACGTCCTCGCGCTAGCCGCGATCCTGAGTCGCATCAGCGAGTTTGGCTTCACGCCGAACCGCACCGCGGGGCTGGGGCTCAACCTGGTGCTGCTCGTCAACCTGCTCTGGTCGGCATGGCTGCATGCGAACTTTCTCCGTGGGAAGCGCCGGTTCTCGGAGCTAGAGCGCTGGCAGACGAGATACATTCCCGTGTACGCGGCGTGGGCCGCGATCGTGGTGGTCGTGTTCCCGCCTCTCTTCAGCTTCGCTTGAGTTTCTTGCTGGGCTAGCTGGCGGGTCGAGGCGCACTCACCAGGGCGTCCGTGATCCCGGGGACGGGGTAGGCTTTGGCGAACTCCGCGACTTCCACGCGCACGCCTTCGCGGACCCCGTCGCCGTCTGGGTCGGTGAGGACACGCATGATCCAGGCGGCGACGCGGCGCATCTCCTCAGGCCCCATCTCGCGGGAGGTGAGGGCGGCGGTGCCCATGCGCAGGCCGCTGGTGATGGCCGCCGAGCGCTGGTCGTAAGGGATGGTGTTCTTATTGGTGATGATGCCCGCTCCCTGAAGCGCGTTCTGCGCCTTCAGGCCGCTGATCCCTACCGAGTTGCAGTCGGCGAGGATGAGATGGTTGTCTGTTCCGCCGGAGACGAGCCGCAGGCCGAGACGGATGAGCTCATCGGCGAGTACCGCGGCGTTGCTCACGATCTGCGCCGCGTAGAGCTTGAACTCTGGCGTCAGCGCCTCTCCGAATGCGACGGCCTTGCCCGCGATGGTGTGGAGGTGAGGGCCGCCCTGTGTGCCGGGGAAAACCGCCTTATCGATAGCGTCGGCGTGTTCGATGCGGGAGAGGGCGAGGGCACCGCGAGGTCCGCGAAGCGTCTTATGGGTGGTCGTTGTGACAAGGTCGGCGTGGGGTACGGGCGACATGTGAACGCCGCCGGCGACCAGCCCCGCGATGTGTGACATATCGACCATGAGCAGCGCGCCGGCGGCTTTGGCGACGGTGGCGAAGTCCGCGAAATCGATGGCGCGAGGATAGGCGGTGGCACCGGCGACGATGATCTTGGGCTTCGTCTCCAGCGCGAGGCGCCGCACTTCGGCCATGTCGATCGCTTCGGATTCGCGGTCCACGGTGTACGGAACGAAGTGGTAGAACTGGCCGCTGAAGTTGACCGGCGAGCCGTGAGTGAGGTGGCCGCCCTGGCTCAGTTCCATGCCCATGATGGTGTCGCCGGGCTTCACGAAGGCGAGGTAGGCGGCCATGTTCGCCTCTGCGCCGCTGGTCGGCTGGACGTTGGCGTGTTCAGCGCCGAAGAGCTCCTTCGCGCGGTCGATCGCGAGCTGTTCGAGACGGTCGCTATGGACGTTGCCGGCGTAGTAGCGCTTGCCGGGGTAGCCCTCGGCGTATTTATTGGTGAAGACGGAGCCTGTGGCTTCGAGTACGGCTGCGGAGGCGTAGTTCTCGCTGGCGATCAGCTCGAGCGTCTCGACCTGGCGTACGCGTTCGTCAGCGATGATGGTGGCGACCGTCGGATCGCGCTGCTGGAGTGCAGACATAGGGCCTCCGTCGCTCTCTGGGTGGTGGTGGGATGGGGAGAAGGTTAGCAGAGGGTCGAGTTGGGAGCAGGCGGGACGCTGACGGCAGCCAAGGCTGGTATCATCTGGAGTATGAACGATGACCATCTCCTGGCGCGCATCGAGGCGCGGCCCGAAGTGCTCGGCGGTAAGCCGGTCATCCGGGGCACCCGACTGAGCGCGGAGTTCGTGGTGAACCTTCTGGCCCACGGGGACACACCTGCCGCCATCCTCGACGAGTATAGTGGCCTGACGGACGCCGACATCCGAGCTTGCTTGCTGTTCGCCAAGCGGGCAATCGAGGATCTGACTTTCGTGCCGTTGTCCGTGAGCTGATCGGCAGGTGCGCTTCGTTGTCGATGAGTGCACGGGGCCCTCGGTGGCCAATCGCCTACGCGAACTGGGCCATGAAGTTTTCTCGGTCTTTGAATCGGCGCGAGGGGCGGACGACGAGCAGATTCTGCGAATCGCCGTCGAGACGGAGAGCATTCTCGTCAGTAACGATAAGGATTTCGGCGAACTCGTCTTCGGCCAGAAAGAGCCTCACTGCGGCGTGGTGCTGATGCGGCTTACAGATGAACGCGCAAGTTCAAAGCTCGCAGTCATCGAGACGTTGTTGAACGGCCACGCCGCCGAACTCCCGGGAAGGTTCGTGGTCGTTTCGGAGCGGACAGTCCGTTTCGCCCACTAACTGACACCCCGCGAAAAGTACATCGCCGCTCCGCAAAGAACGGAGTCCGGCAAATTCTACAACCGCGGCCGAGACCCGCTCTCTCTGTCCGCTTCATCGCTTACACTGCCGATATGCTGGAACTGACACAGCGGCTTGTGCTCGCCGCTGAGGGTGGCGACCCGGTGGTGCTCGCCTCCGTGCTGGAGGCGGGCGGGCTGGCGATCGAGCCGGGTAGCCGAATGCTCGTCGAGCGTTCTGGGGGGCGCTTGGGAACGCTGGGCGATGCCCGGCTCGACGAACTAGTGGCAAGCTACGCGGCAGGATCGTTCGAACGGCACGCAG
>JBDSEP010000320.1:0-2892 GCA_039919985.1 Tepidiformaceae bacterium
ATCAGGGGGACCAGTGGCATCGGAGTTCTGGCTTTCTGCGGGAGTGGGATCCGCCGGGGCTCGGCTGGTGGAGGCGGGAGGTTTTCGCCCTTGAACCGAACGCGACCTAGTGTAGCGCGCGGCGGCTCAGGGCGTGGGGCACGCGCGTTGCCCGAGGAGGCATCGGGCGAGGTAGGCTGGGAAGCTTGTTAGATGCCGGCGAAAAGTGGAGCCTGAGAAGTGGACTATTTTACGTGCCGGTTACACAGCCTCCGTTGCGGCGCGCGCGCGTTCGCTGGTAGCGTATTTCGAGCTTCCAGGAGGAATCTATGCAATCGTCCCACTTCCGTTTAGTCCTCGGTCTCTGCGGTGCCTTCATCCTCGCTGCCGCAGCAAGCGCGTTCCTAACCGGCCGCGGGGAAGCGACTGACCCGACTGTGAGCGTCAGCATCAGTCAGCGAGAAATTCTCGCATCGACGAGTGACATCGACGTGGCTTATGGCCTGGCCGCTGCCGAGACCGCGAAGTGCCTGAGCGCGGCGGGGCTGAGGGATGTCGCGATGGAGAAAGATGCGGCGGGCAAAATCTCGTTCACGTGGGGCGGATTCGACACGAGAGAGCAAGCACAGCAGGCGGGCGAGCTCTACAAGGGGTGCTACTTCGCTCATATGGACGACGTCGATCGCTCGTGGCAGCAGACTCCGGCGCGGGAAGCGGAGGCGACGGAGCGAGGCTGGAGCATCATGCGTTGCGTCGAATCTGCCCACCCGGACTTCAAGTTCGGGGCTGACGAGCCGACCGTCAACGCCCAGTTCGCGACACTCGACTGGAGCCGCGACGAGGCCGCGCAACGCTGCCTCACCGCAGCGGGGACGGATATCGTGAAGTTCACGCCGCTGCCGAGGTAGACAGCCTCCTGGGGGGAACGCCAAGAAGGGGCCACCGAAAGGTGGCCCCTTCTTTTCGTGCCGAAGTCACTGGGTTTAGGCGTGGAGGGCCATCGCCACTTCTGGCAGGCCGAGCGATTCGAGCTTTGCCTTCGAAGGCTTGGTGGTGGTGGTGTCCCAGTCGCAGGCGTTGAGGAAGTCGAGTTCGAGCGTTTCCGTGTCGAGCTTGACGCCTTCGAGCGGACCGGAGGTGGTGGCCTCGGTGGTCACGCCGCTGACGCGGGTGGGGACGGCGCGGTTGCGGGGGTTGCCGCCCTCGCGCACTTCGTAGGCCATACGCAGATTGGCGATGCGTTCGCCGACGACCATCATCTCGTCGATGTCCATATCCCAGCCGGTGACGGCGTTGAACCACTGAGGCATCTTGGAGGTGTTGGCCATCATCATGATGAACTGGCACATGCCGCCGCTGTTGACGACGTGCATGAACTCGCTGGCGGCCTTGTGGTGCTCGCCGCGGTTGGCGTAGTCCTTGAAGTCTTTGGGGGCCGCGGGGATCTTGCCAAGGCGCTTGTTGCCTTCGTACTGGGTGTGGCGGCCGGGGGTGGGATCGAGCTTGTAGGTGGTGTAGTACTCGGGCTGAAGCTTGGGGTCGTGCATCGGGAGTTCCTGGCCGCCGATGTGCATGGCGTACTTTTCAGCGCCGCCACCGATCTTCTGGGCGGCCACCTGGACGCCATCGGCGAAGACGGCGGCGATGCCCTTGCGTTCACCCATCATCTTGAGGAAACCGATGACCGCGTCATCGCTGCGCCAGTCCAATTCGAGGCCCTCGGTGTCTTCCTTGGTAATGACGCCGTTCTGATAGCACTCGATAGCCATGGAGATGGCGCCGCCAGCGCTGATCACATCGAAGCCGTACTCGTTGCAGAGGTGGTTTGCGTAGATCAGGGCGTCGGGGTCGGCCATCAGGTTCATGGTGCCGAAAGCGCCCATGGCCTCGTACTCGGGGCGATGGGTGTGGTGGGGGTAGGGGTACTTTTCGTTCTTCGATTCGATCGATTCCGCCCCGCAGGCGACCGGGCAGTGCCAACAGCCGTAGGCCTTCTCCATGAGTGGCTTGATGACGCTCATGCCGTTGATCTGGCCGGCGCCCTCGGCGAAGTCGACTACACCGATGCCGCCCCAGTTCTTGACCGGCGAATCGCCGTTTAGGGCGCTGCCGGTGGTGATTCCGGTGGTACCGAAGGTGTGGAAGAAGTCCTTCAGAGGCTTCACGAAGTCGTCGAGGTTCTCGCGGAGGATCTTAATGGTCTCGGGGGTCTGACTGATGATCTTGCGTTCGGCGACGGCGACCACGGCCTTGAGGTTCTTCGAACCCATGACGGCGCCGACCCCGGAGCGGGCGGCAAGGCGACCGTGGTCGTTGCAGACGCCGCTGATGAGGGAGAGGGTCTCGCCGGCCTGGCCGATGTTGGCGACGCTGGCGCGCTTGCCATGCTTGCCCTTGAGGAAGGTTTCGTTTTCGATGGCGCCGGTGCCCCACTGATCGGCGGCGTCCAGGAGTTGGACGTTCTCGCCTTCGATGAGGAGGTACTTCGGGGTGGTTGCCTTTCCGAAGAACATGATGCCGTCCCAGCCGGAGAGCTTGAGCACTCCGCCGAAATCGCCGCCGCAGTTCGCATCGCCCCAGCCGCCGGTGAGCGGGCTCTTGCAGACGACCTGCCAGCGCTGGCCGAAGAGCGGGGTGCCGGTGAGCAGGCCGGCGAACATCCCGAGCATGTTTTCTGGGCCAAGGGCGTCCGCGCCCGCAGGGACGCGGTCCCAGAGCATGCGGGCACCGATGCCGTAGCCACCCAGGTATTCGCGATAGAGCGATTCATCGGGGCGTTCGACGGTAATTTCGCCGCTGGTGAGGTCCACCGCGAGCATCTTCCCGTTAAATCCCTTTTCCATTACCGCACCACTCGTTGCTGCAGTCGTCAAAGACACACCTCTTCCCGGACGCATACATGGCGTCCGTTGC
>JBDSEP010000350.1:0-3946 GCA_039919985.1 Tepidiformaceae bacterium
GGCCGACGCCCTCTTTTGCGGCGGCGACCTTTTTGAACATGAGCGCGTAACTCCGGACACCGCCGAGCTTCTGCGTTCGGTATTCTCGGCGCTCTCCCCCATGCGCGTGTTCATCGCGCCCGGGAACCATGATTGGCTCGGCCCGCAAAGCCTCTACGCGCAGCTTTCGTGGAGCCCGAACGTCCACATTTTCCAATCGACGGGGCTCGAGCCGGTGGAGCTTGGGGAGGGCATCACCCTCTGGGGAGCCGCTCACCGCTCTCCGGCACACACCGATGGCTTTCTCGACGCCTTTCGAGTCGATCGCGGGGGACTGAACATCGCCCTTTTTCACGGGTCGGAACGGGCGTGGTTCACGGATCAGGAGAAGGGAAAATCCGCTCACGCCCCGTTTGACGCGGCTCAGATCCCGGCGGCTGGGCTGGATTTCGCTTTCCTTGGCCACTTCCACAAGGCGAAGGACACGCCCTACCTCAGCTACCCCGGCAACCCGGAGCCGCTGACCTTCGGAGAAACTGGCCCGAGGGGCGTGGTGATCGCCACCGTCGAAGCCGGCCAGCCCGTCAGCATCGAACGTCGCTCTGTCGCGTCGACGCGAGTGGACGACTTGAACATCAATCTCACCGGCTGCGCGCACAGACGGGAGGTTCGTGACCGGATTACGAGCGCGACGAAGCACCTCTCCTCGTTCGCTCGCGTCACGCTCAGCGGCGTTCTCCAGCCGGACGTGGACTTTCAACCATCCGACATCGAAGTGATCGTAGGACCGAAGGTGCAGATCCGCCTCGACGGCGTCTCCTTCGCCTACAACCTCGAGGCGATCCGGCATGAGCAGACCATTCGCGGCCAGTTCGTCCAGAACGTGCTTGAGGATTCCTCACTCCCGGACGAGTTGCGCGAGCGCATCCTGGTCACCGGCCTGCGCGCCCTCGATGGCCGAACCGATTTGGCGGTGGTTTAGTAGTGCGCTTCGAACGGGTGACAGCTACCGCCTTCGGCTGCTTGCAGGCTGAGTCGCTCGATTTCGCGCCCGGATTCACAGTCCTGTTTGGTCTGAACGAGGCCGGAAAATCCACCTGGCACGCGGCGATGTACGCCGCCCTTTGTGGCGTCCGCCGTGGGCCGGGGTCCACTTCCCAAGAGAGCGAGTTCAAGACTCGCTACACGCCATGGGGAAGCGTTCGTTGGGATGTCGGTGCCACCATCGCACTCGACAACGGCGGCTGCATCGACCTCCACCACGACCTCGCAGGTAAGATCGATTGCCGGGCGGTCGATGGCCTCGGGCGGGACATTTCGGCCGAATTGATGTTCGAAGGCATGCCCGATGGCTCCACGCTGCTTGGCCTGAATCGCAACCTCTATCCCCAGGTCGGCTGCATTCGTCAGGCCGAAATTCTTGGGCTGCTGAAGGAACCCCACGCGCTGCACGAGCGGCTGCAGCGCACGGTCGCCTCGCCTGACGCTAAGGCAACCGTGACTGCGGCGTTGAAGGCCCTGACCGAGTTCAAAGCGGACCGCGTGGGCCAGGCAACCAAAAACGCGGTCAAGCCGCTCGCCAGGTCCCTTCGCGCGAAGGCCGACACAGAGCAGCGCCTAAGCGATGCCCGCCGGAGTCACTCTGAGTACTCGCAGATGGTGGCAACGGCGGGATGCCGACGCGTAGAAGCGGTGCAGGCGAGGGCGCACTCAGACCGGCTCGAAGCTCAGATGCTCCTGGTCGAATCCGCGGCCCTCGCGAAGAAGGTCGCACGAATGCTCGAACTGCAGAGGCGCCTACCCAACGGGCCGCCGGCAGACTCGGAGATCGAGGATGAGCGGGCGATCGAGGTCGCGCGCGTGCTCCGAGCATGGGAAGAGCGCCCGACGGTTGCGCTGCCACTTGACGGTCAGACTGCGGAGGAATTGACTCGCGAACTGGCCTCGCTTGCCGAGCCGCCAGGCGGCGATGCGGCTCCCCACTCGACCGTTGTCGAGGCGGAGCAAGCCTGGCGTAGCGCCGCGGCCGTTCTCGCCGACCATGCAGCCGCTCAGCCGCCGCTGCCCCTCGCCACCGGATCCGCGCAAGACGCATTCGAACTTCGCGAACTCGCAGCGGCACTTCAAGTAGACCCCCCACCCATCTCGCCGGAACTCGAACGGGAGGTTGCGCTCGCCCGCCAGCGGGTGGCGAACGCCTCTGCCCCGACCACGCGAACTCGTTTCCTCGTTGGGGGCGGGGCGCTGCTGGCGCTCGTGGGGCTCGCAGCCTTCCTTCTCAACCCTGCGCTCGGTGCCGTTGCCGTCCTGGCCGGCCTAGCAGTGGCCGCGGCGGGCGTCCTCTCGCGTTCGCCGTCCACGCCACTCTGGCGCGCTGTGGAGGAGCAGACCCGCGCCGAAGCGAGCCTCGCAATGGCGCAGGCAGAGCGAAGCCGATGCGCCGAGCAGCGAGCACGCGCCGTGGAAGCTGCCCAGCTTCGCGGTATAGAACCGACGCCCGTGCATCTGCTCCGCGAGGCGGAAGCTCTCGAACGCGGACTGCTCGACGAGGACACCCGGCGCAACTGGGAGCTGCGACAGGCGCGGCTGTTGTCCGCGCTGGATTCGAGGTCTCAGGCGTTGCGAGACGCACTGGCCGCACGCGGCGCGTCGGCCTCTGGATACATCGAAGCGGGGCTTCGCCGTTACAAGGACGAGTGCGTGGAGCGAAGCGAGCAGAGCAAGAGGGCTGCGGCCAGGCCGGCCCTCGAAGCGCAGCTCAACGCCAGGCGAGAATTCGAACGGACCTCAGAGGAGAACCACCGCCGGGCCCTCGCGGCTCGCAGAGCATTGGGAATCGTCACTGGCGAACTCGCGCTGCCCCGCGAAACGGAAGAGACCGCAGCGGCATCGCTCCGCAGATGGCAAGCCGACCGTCGCAAACGGCAGGAAGCTGATGAGACGTCGAGGCGCGAGTGGCAAGAGTTGGAAGCGCTCGTTTCCGAGGGATCGCCGGACGAACTGAAGGCTCGCATAGCCAAACTGGAGGCGCGCGCCGCCGCCCTCAACCCCATGCCGAACGATGCTCCCACCCTTCCCTGTTCCGATCCGAGATCGATGCTCGAGGAGGCCAGCGCCGCCGCTTCGCTCGCCGAGAGCGCCGCCACCAGCGCCGAGGCCCGGTGCGCCGAGTTCGCCCGAACTGCGCCCTCGGTGAGCGAAGCCGAAGAAGCGTTTGAGGCCGCCATCCAGGAACTCGCCGCTGTGCAGACATTAGGCGCGGTGCTCGAACGGACTACGACCTATCTCGCCGCCGCGGAAGAGCAGGTCCAGCGGAACATCGCGCCGGTGCTCGTTCGCCTGGTCGAGGATCGCCTGCAGCAGGTGACCGGGGGCCGCTACCAACGCATCGCTGTCGATCCGGGGACGCTTGCCGTGAGCGTCGTTGATTCAACGGGCAACCATCGCCCGGCGCGCAACCTCTCTCACGGTACGGCTGAGCAAGTTTACCTCCTGCTTCGCGTGGCCTTGGCTGAGCACTTCGGCAACTCCGGCGAATCGGTTCCACTCCTCATGGACGACGTCACGGTGGAGAGCGACAGTGTCCGCAAACGCGCCATCCTCGAGGTCTTGCACGAGGTCAGTGCCGCGCATCAGGTCGTGCTCTTCACTCAGGAAGAGGAAGTGCTCGCCTGGGCGCAATCGAACCTGACCGGGCCGCGAGACCGTTGGCAGCAACTGCCGGAACGCCGGCGCGCCCTGTAGTCGGCTCTCGTCCAACGCTGTCCCGCTGAGCCGCAGAGTCACTCTCTTGCAACGACTTTTGAGACTAAGTATCATTTTGGCGTTGCTACCTTCAAGATTTCGCCTGCCGATTCTTCTCCTCGCCATCACCGCTGTAGTGGCTCTCCTCGCCATTGGCTGCGGGAGCGGAGACGACGCTCCTGGGGCGACTGGAATCAAGGTTGTTGCGACAACCACCCAGATC
>JBDSEP010000380.1:0-4242 GCA_039919985.1 Tepidiformaceae bacterium
TTGCCGCCTTGATTCCTGCAAGGTGCATACCCGCGTGGCCCACCATGATCCCTTCCACCAACTGAGCAGCGCTCATTTCGCCGGCCGGCATCGTCGCCGACTTTTCGAACTGGTCGTCCTGCAACCCACGCAGAGCCGCCGAGCCGGCGGCAATATTCTCGCGCAACAGCTTCGCCGTCTCTGCTTTGGTCACATTCGCGGCGCGCACCGCATGCTCGGCGTTGCCCTTATCCAGCATCTCCATCGTGAATGGCGGAACCTGTGCGCCATTTGCAACCGCCTGTACCAGCCCGGTCACCGCGGCCAGGCTCTCCGCGACGTGATGCGCTGTCACTCCTACTGGCCAGCCCTCATCGGCGCACTTCATCGCCCACTGTTCGTCCGAAAGCCCTTCGACTGTCTCCAGAAGTTCGTTGTTGGTCGCTTCAACCTTCGCTGCGAGAGATTCGCCTGTGGCACCCATTGTCGTCTCCTCAGTACTCGTGTGAGGCCGCCATCTTGGCAGCTAGCCCAACGATGTCAAGATCCCATTCGCAACGGCATCGCGGCGCTCAGCCGACAGCGCCCGAATCTCGCAGCGCAGCGATCTGTGCGTCATCACGGCCCAGCGCCTTCAGCACCTCGTCCGTGTGCTGGCCGAGAATCGGGGCGGTGGTGGTCGGCGCACCTGGCGTGTCGCTCAACTTCGGGCCAACCCCAATCTGCTTCACCTTGCCCACTGGCGAATCGAGTTCCACCACCATTCCTCGCGCGAGATTGTGCTCATTCGTCACCACGTTCTCCATCTCTAGTACGGGCGTCGCACAGATGTCGTGCTCCGACATGATCGCCATCCAATCGTCCGCGGTCTTCGTCTTGAAGATCTGCTGCAGCTTGCCAATCATCTCTGGCCAGGCGGCCTGCTCGAACTGCCGTTCCGCGTACTCCTCTATCCCCAGTACCGTGCAGAGTGCGGCGTAGAAGTGTGCCTCAATCGACCCGATCGAGAACCAGCGGCCATCCTTGCACTCGTACGTGTTGTAGAAGGGCGCGGCGCCGTTCAGTAGCATCTCGCCCGGCCGTATCGGCTGGTTATTCGAAAAGAATCCGCTGAAGGCGCTCGTCATTAGCGATAGCACGCCATCGCTCATGCCGATGTCGATATCCTGCCCCTTGCCCGTCTTCTCGCGGGCGATAATCGCCAGGCAGATAGCGAATGCCGCCGTTAGCCCACCCCCGGCGAAGTCCGCAACAAGGTTCACTGGAATCGCCGGCGCCTGGCCCGGGCGCCCTGTAACACCCAGCGCCCCGCCGATCGAGATGTAGTTGATGTCGTGGCCCACCAAATTGCTGTAAGGGCCGGTCTGCCCAAATCCGGAGACCGAGCAGCAGATGATCCGCGGATTGATCTTGGCGAGCGTCTCGTAGTCCACCCCCAGCCGCTTCACCACCCCCGGCCGAAACCCCTCGATCACCACATCCGCGCCCCAGACCATTTCGTAGAAGATGTCCCGCGCCGCCTGATCCTTGAGATTCAGCGCGATCGACTTCTTGCCGCGGCCGAGTGCGTTGTACGCCGCCGCCCGGTCCGCCCCTTCGCTGCGCCGCAGCCCGGCAGTCCCGCCGAGCTTGGCCGAGGATCCAGGCACCGCCTCCACCAGCGTAACGTCCGCCCCAAAATCGGCCAGCAGCATGGAGCAGTGCGGCCCGGGCGCCAGCCGGGAGAGATCGAGCACCTTGATTCCATCGAGAGCCGTTGCCATTACCACATCCCTGCCCGGCGAAATCGCCGCGAGCCGTAGCATGCCGGGCGGCCAAACGTCGCGCAACCGCCAGGGCTCTTCAAACGGAGCGAGTATCATTCCCACCATGACTACCCCGGGGGCGACCGACCAACTCGAAGTGGAATGGCAGTACAGCGTGGCCGATACGGAGGCCGTCGCCCGCTGGCTCCAGCAGGCCGCAGTGCCCGGCTACATACTCGAGCCCGGCAAGACGAAGGACCTCGCGGACACCTACCTCGACACCGCCGACTGGCGCATTCACCGCGCCCGATTCACCTGCCGTGTGCGCGACAAGGGCGAATCCTCCGAGCTCACCGTGAAGGCCATGGCCGAGGCCGTAGGCTCCATGCGCAGCCGCCGCGAAATGAACGAGCCGCTTGCCTCGGGCGAACTTCCGCTGGCCGCACCCGGGCTCTGCGGGGAACTGCTGCGCCTCCTCGCGGGCAAGCGCGAACTTTCGCCTATCTTCAGTCTGAGTACCCACCGGCGCACCTTCATGCTCTCCGACGCGATCGGCGAGCTCGGCGAAATCGCACTCGACGACACCACCATCCCCCGCCGCGAAGGCGATGCCGTTCGCCTCGCACGCGTCGAGGTGGAGGTGACCGCCGGTTGCGTCGATCGCGCCCAACGCTTCGTCGATCTGCTGGTCGCGACGGCAAACCTCTCGCCAGCCGGCACCTCCAAGTTCGAAGCGGCCCTCGCCGCGACCGGACAAACGCCGTTCAACCCGGCCGCGAACCTCGGCTCCACGGCGGTCGACGCCAGCCAAACCGTTGGCGAGGTGGCCTACGCCGTCATGCGCAAGCAATACGCGGCGTTCGTCACGAACGAAGGCGGGACGCGGCTCGGAGAGGATATCGAGGGCCTCCACGACATGCGCGTCGCTACCCGCCGTTTACGCGCCGCGATGAGCGCCTTCCGCCCCTTTCTCCCGCCGCGTATCGAAGCGTTTCGCGTGCAGTTCGGCTGGATCGCCGCCTCTCTCGGTGAGGTACGCGACCTCGATGTTCAACTCGAACGGATGGCCGTCTGGCGGGCGGAAGTGACCCCCGCTCAGTCAGAAGCCCTCGATGCGGTGGAACGGCTGCTCGCCGCGCGCCGTGTACTCGCCCGGCGGCGCATGCTCTTCACACTGAACTCCCGCCGCTATGACCTGCTCGTCGAACGCTTCGGCGCGTTCCTCCGTCGCGGGCCGATGCGCACCCACGCCCCAGGCCGCGTCCCAGTGCTGGCCGTTGCCCCGGACCTCGTTGAGCGTCGCTACCGCAAGGTGCGCAAGATGGGAGACCGCATCGAGCGCGCCTCGGCGCCCGGCGAATACCACCTCCTCCGCATCGAAGCGAAGAAGCTGCGCTACGCCCTCGAGTTCGTTGGCGGCATCTACGGCAAGCAGGCCCTGGAATTCAGCCAGCGGGTGACCGGCCTCCAGGACTTGCTCGGCCTCCACCAGGATGCGGATGTGGCGATCGACATGCTGCACGATATGGCCGGAGCCTCGGGGCGCAGGTTGGCGCCCGCCTCACTGCTCGCAATGGGCGCCATCGCCGAACGCTACCGCGTGCACGGAGCAGACCTGCGGAAGCAGTTTCCTGCTGTCTACAGGCCGCTCGCGGGCACCGATTGGACGCGTCTACAGCAGCTCATGGAGCATCGCCGCGCGCCCGTGCCCCCGGGCTAGCACCCCCGGACATTAGCAAGCCAACCCTGTATCCTCGCCTTCCGGGTTATCCGCTCCCCGCGCTCCCGCGCCAATCGGAAATCGCGAACCGTGAATGAGCTCCCACATGGCTGTCCTCGTTGACCAGAACACCCGCCTCATGGTGCAGGGCATCGGCACCGAAGGCGCGAACCACATGCGCCGCTCCATCGCTTACGGCACCAACGTCGTCGCCGCCATCCACCCCAAGCGCGGCGGGGAAGAGCAGGACGGCGTGCCTATCTTCGGCACCGTAGCCGAAGCGGTGGCGAAGACGGGCGCGAACGTCACGATTATCTTCGTGCCCGCGCCCTTCGCTGCCGATGCCATCCTCGAAGCCGCCGCCGCTGCTATCCCGCTCATCGTCTGCATTACCGAGGGAATTCCGGTGATGGACATGGTGATGGTCAAGAAGTCGATCGCCGGTGGCCCGAGCATCCTCATCGGCCCTAACTGCCCTGGCGTCATCACCCCGAGCACAAAGACGCGCGTCGGCATCATGCCCGGTGACGTCTTCCTCGATGGCAAGGTCGGCGTCGTCAGCCGCTCCGGCACGCTGGTCTACGAGGTGGTCGCGCAGTTGACCGCCGAGGGCATCGGCCAGAGCACCTGCATCGGCGTCGGAGGTGACCCGATCATCGGCTCCACACAGACCCAGGCCGTACGCATGCTCAACGAGGACCCGGAGACGAACGCCATCGTAATGGTCGGCGAAATCGGCGGCAGCGCTGAGCAAGAAGCGGCCCAGTACATCAAGGACTTCGTGAAGAAGCCGGTCGT
>JBDSEP010000004.1:0-5890 GCA_039919985.1 Tepidiformaceae bacterium
TGTGCGAAGTATCGTGGTCGCAGGGTCTGGCCGCAACCGCTACTTGCTCCTGAGGGCAGTCCCTGGGCGAGATCGCAGCGGCGTGGCGTGCGTGCGCTTCCGTTAACCACAAGAATCGAGAATCCCCTCGACATTGGAGGAGGACGCATGAACATTCAACGGGTCAAGAGGTTCGCGCTCGGCGCTGTGGTCATCGCGGGATTGGTGGGCTCGGCAATAGTGTTTGCTGGAGCTGGTGGGGAGGAGCACGACGACGGGGAAAACGGCGAGAGTTTCACGGTCGCGCTCTGGGGCGACATGCCGTACATCAAGAGTGCCGTCGTCTGGACGAGCGAGCAGCAGGTGGCGAATCTGATCGCGGACGTGAACAAGCAGAAGGTGACGTTCAGCGTCTTCGATGGCGACATCAAGAGCGGCAGCTCGTACTGCGATGACAGCCAGTACAGCCAGGCAATTGCGCGATTCAACAGCCTGAAGGCGCCGGCCGTCTATGTGCCCGGCGATAACGAATGGACGGACTGCCACCGCAAGAACAACGCGGCCGCCGCACCCGGTTACAACGCGCTGGAGCGCCTGACGTACATCCGGCAGACGATGTTTAACACCGTCTTCAGCTTCGGCCAGAAAACGATGAAGCTTGAGCACCAGGGACTGCCCGGCCAGCCCTATAGCGAAAACACGCGCTGGACTCGCGGCGGCGTGATCTTCGTGGGGCTAAACGTGCCCGGGAGCAACAACAATCTGATTCATGCGAGCGAGTGCCTGGGCTCTAAGAGCTACCGCACGCAGGCCGACTGCGACGCGGACAACGCCGAGTACGCGGCGCGCGATGCGAAAAACCTGCAGTGGATCAAGGAGTCCTTCGAACTGGCGCGCAGCAAGAAGGCTCCGGGCATCATGTTCGTCCTGCAGGCGGACATGGGCTTCGACCTGCCGGAGACGGAGACTGTCAACGAAGGCGCGTTTGCAACGTCGGCCGCGGATATTGCCGCGCGAGCTAAGGCGGGATACGACGGCTTCGACAAGACGGTCACCGAGTTGCGCAACCAGTCACTGAACTTCAGCGGGCAAGTGGTGCTCGTGCACGGTGACACGCACTCCTTCAAGGTGGACAAGCCGCTGATCACTCCCGACTCGCCCGCGGCTGGTCCGTTTCACGTGGTAACGAACTTCACGCGCGTTGAGACGTTCGGGGAAAGCAACGCCGACTGGGTGCGCCTGACGGTCAATCTAAAGAGCCGCAACGTCTTCAACTTCGAGCCGATGATTGTGGCCGCCAACCACTAGTTCGGAGCAAGGCTTCACTACTCCGGGCTGGTGACTCCCAAGTCACCGGCCCGGGATTGCGTTCAGCTCACTTCGCGAAGGCGGCCGGTTGCCACATCGTAGATGAAGCCGCGGACCGGGATGTCCTGGCGGAGAAGCGCCGACTGACGGTAGATGCGGATGTCGTCGCGAATCGCCTGCTCCTGGTCGCGGAAAGCGAGAAAGGCGATGTCGTCGGCGATCGCGTTCCGTTCGTCGCGCAGTTTCTGGCGAATCTCCGCATCGGTGAAGGTTTCCATGCCGCACTGCGTGTGGTGGACGATAGCCACCTCTTCAGTGCCGATGACAGTCTGGCTTACGATCAGACTGCGGATCGCATCGACCACACGGCCGCCAGCGTTCCGGATGATGTGGGCGTGACCGGTAGGGAGACCAAGGGCGCGGATTGGGTCTATGCGGGCATCCATGCAGAGGACGAGTGCAAGCCGGGGCCTCGGGGGGGTTGCCACTTCCGTAAACTGAGCAGCGAAGGCGAGGTTCGCCTTGAGGGCATCATCGATAGCGGTCACGATTGCAGTTTCGCCGGAACGTGCTCGCAAGACCAGCGCAAAAACGGGTGGCGCGTTTCTACGAGGGGGGCGGCGACTCCCCGATAATGTCTCTAAAGGCGAAGAAGGCGAGCGGCTCCTCCTCGCAGGTAATCGCCACCACGCGCGCGGAGCGGTCGATGTCGATCCCTTTTGGCCCGCCTTCTTCGGGGTTGTGTCGGCCGCGCAAGAAGGTCTCTTCGTCCAGGACGACCGCCGATCTGCTGACCTCGTGGTTGCCTCGCCAGCCGGACTCGCGGCGGTAGACGTGAATCAGCGGAGCGGCAGCGTCAGCTACGAGAATGTGCTCGACGTCGTTCGAAAAACGCACACCGTGTGGACAGTCGACGCCGCTCAACGTCCCTGAGGCTTCCACCCGGCGACCTTTACCGGCCGACGTCTCGAATAGATTCACCGTGTGGGTGTTGTGGCTGCTGATGGCGATCCACGTGCCATCGGCGCTGAGGGAGATTCCGTCGGGCACTTTCAGGCCGCGACTGAACAGGTGGCTGCTTTCGAGGTGCCGGTAGCTCGCTTTTGGGTCGACGAGGTGCTGGGTCACCTTATGGGCGTAGTTGTTGCAGACCAACAGAGTGACCAGCCCCGTGGACTCGTGGCGGGCGGCAACTGAGCCAGGCGTCTTGACCCTGGCGAAGAGACTTCCACGAATCTTACTGGCTGCTTCGACCTCATAATGGCGGCCGCCGAGTTCGCCCTCCGGGATCTTGAGAACGGAGATGAACTTCCCCTGGCGATTGGCGAAAACCAGCGTCTCGTCGTCGATGAAGTCGAGGCCGTGCGGGTACCGGAGTGCCGGGCTACCCAGCGTCAAGAAGTCAGCCGCGGATACTCGCGGTCCTGCAGGGCCGTCTTCGATGTTTATGCGGAGGACGAGGCAGCGAGCGCGTTTGGTGCCGGCGATGGCGAGCAGGCCGTTTCCCGGCGAGAACCGCAGGTCTTCGGAGCGCCCGAGGGCTGAAATGGCCGCCTCTACAGCGGAGGTAGCGTGGAATTCCAACCGGGGAGTTACCTCCGGCATGGGCGAGCCTTCGCTGGGCGATCCGAGGCGGAGCGTGGCGTGGTGGCGGCGCAGTCGACGGCGTCTCCGCGGGAGAAAAGGAAGATAATCATGGCGAACCCCTAGTCTCCAAACGATACAACAGGCGCTACGCAGGTGGGCCCGCCACGTGTGGAAAAGGACGAGTGACCCTGTGACCTAGAGGGGTGCGACGAGTTCTTCGGGCGGAGCACCAACATCCGGGCCACGCCGGAATCGGCCGAACGCCCGCGAAGCGGCCTCATGGAGCTCCTCGACGCCGAGCCAGTTTGCCATGGCGGCGTAGACGGCCCCGCCCGCGACGGCCCCAGCGAGGGCGATCACGACTTCCTGGGACCTCGTGCTGGAATCGAGTAGCGAGAGGGCCAGCGCGAGGAAGAACGCCATGACCGCGCCGCAAACCGCGAATCGAGCGATCGCGGCGAGGTCCGGGAGGGGGCTGGTGGCGGTCCGTCCGAGGTAGAGGACGTAGAGGAAGAGCCATTCGAGCCAGGCTGACGCGGAGACGGCGAAGGCGAGACCGCGGAATTCGTAGCGCTGCCAGAGCACGGCGCTCAGGAAGAAGTTCAAGGAGACCGCGAGCACGGCGAGGATCACCGGGGTGCGGGTATCGCCGAGGGCGTAAAAGCCGCGGCTGTGAATCTCGATGCCCGCAAGGGGGACGATGCCGAGGCAGTAGAAGCCAAGCGCGGAAGCCGTGACCGCCGCATCGGCAGAGCTAAACTCACCGCGTTGGAGGAGCACGACGGTGGCCGGGAAGCGGAGCAGGGCGAGGCCGAGCGCGGCGGGGATAGTGAGGAACATGATGACGCGGAAGACGCGCGAGATGGTTTGGGTGAGAGCCGTCATATCCTCCTCGGCGGCGTGGCCCGCGAGCCTCGGGAAGACGGCAGTGGAGAGGGCGATGCCGAAGAGGGCGAGTGGGAGGCCTGCCAGCAGCCAGGCGTAGTTCAGGTTCGAAATGGCGGACGAGCCGATCTTCGAGCCGAAGTAGATGGTGACGAGGAAGTTCACCTGGGCGGCGGCAAGGCCAACCACGCGCGGCCCCATAAGGCGGGCGACCTCGCGAGTCGCGGGGTCGCGCCAATCGAAGCTCGGTGAGTAGCGCATGCGTTCGCGCAAGAGGCCGGGGAGCTGAATCGCCAGGTGGAGGGCGGCTCCGATGACGACCCCGACGGCGAGCCCTTCGACTCCCCATGGCCCGGACAGCAGGATCGCCCCAAAGATGATCGCGACGTTGTAGAGCATCGGCGCGAGGGCCGAAAGGAAGAAGCGCTGACGTCCGTTGAGGATGCCGGTGACCATTCCGCTGACAGAGAAGAGCAGAGGCGAGAGGAGCATCAGGCGTGTGAGTTTCACCGCCTTATCCGTGAGCTCTGCATTCCGGCCAACGTCTTCGCCGAGGCCGGGGGCGGTGAGCGGGACGAGGAGGGGCGCCAGAAGGAATGCGAGAACGCAGAGGATAGCCGTGGCGCCGGCAACGAGATTGAGGACGGTGCTCGCCAGGCGCCATGCCGAGTCATCGCCATCACGGCGGGCGATTCGGGCGAACACGGGGATGAAGGCGCTGCCCAGGGTAGCTCCAGCCAACACCTGGAAGATCAGGTCCGGTATACGAAACGCGACGTTGTAAGCGTCGAGTTCGGGGGAAGCGCCGAATGCCCCGGCAATTGCAACCGTGCGGAGTACGCCGAGGAGTCGCGACCCGAGGAAACCGAAAGCGACAATGGCGGCGGCAATTGCGAGGCCATCGGTCACGGAATCTGAACGCGCCGGCGCAACTGCTGGTTCGGTCATGCGACGTCATCGTAGCGGTAGGGAGTGCTGCGGTCGTAGCGGAGGCGAATGGTGCGACTTTGACGTTCTCTTTACATTCGGCTGGTGAGAATTTTTGACGAAAGGGCATCTTGCAGCGACTGGCGCGCGTATGGTGCACAGCTAGAGAGACTTTCAGTACGCAAAGAGGAGAGAGCACACCCATGATCCTAACCAACTACAAGCCGGGCATCGGGCGCGCAGTGGCCATTTTGGCCATCATCTGCGTATCCGCGGCCTTCCTGATGGCGGGCAGCCAGGCCAGGGCGGCCAACGCTGCGGTCACCATTACAAACTTCGCCTTCACGCCTGCCACGCTCACCGTCGCTGTCGGTGACACCGTGACGTGGACGAATGCCTCCGTGTCGCCCCATACGGTGACCTCGGACGCTTCGGGCACGACGCTCGCAAGCGGGAACATTGCCCCTGCGGGGACCTACGCGAAGACGTTCAGCGCCGCGGGCGTATTCCCGTACCACTGTGAAATCCACTCGTCGATGGTCGGCACGGTGACGGTAACGGCCGCCGCAACCACGACGGCTACGGCAACGGCCAGCCCTACGGCGACGGCCACAGCTACGCCGACTGCGGCACCGACGGTCGCACCGACGCAGCCGCCATCCGGCCCGCAGGCGCCTCTTCAGCCGGAGACCGCGCCAATTAACATCACCCTCCGCGGTTCGAACGAAGTTCCGCCGGTGACCAATGGCGTGGCCTCGGGGACGTTCCGGGCGACGCCGGGTGCCAGTTCTCTGGGCTTTACGCTGACCGCTTCCGGCGCCGGGATGACCGCGGCACACATTCACCTCGGCCCAGCCGGGTCAAACGGCCCAGTGATCGCATTCCTGTACGGGCCGAACGCGGCCGGCACCAACGCGATTACCCAGAGCGGCACGATCACGGCCGCCGACCTCATCGGGCCGATGGCGGGCAAGACCTGGGCTGAGTTCATGACTGCGCTGAACACAGGCCAGCTATACGTCAACATCCACTCGACCGCCAACCCGGGCGGCGAGATCCGTGCCCAGATCCCCGCCACCGTGACTGGCGCCGCGCCTGGACCGCCAAAGACCGGCAACACTGCCCCAGGCAGCGAAAACGGTTCGATGATGCTGTTCGCGGCCCTCGGCCTCGGCGGGCTCCTGCTCCTCGGCGCGGGCAGCAC
>JBDSEP010000080.1:0-9865 GCA_039919985.1 Tepidiformaceae bacterium
CCGGCGGGCGAAAGCACGGCCAGTGCAGAGCCACCGTTGACGTTTGCCGTTAGCGTCACCGATGTCCCGAGGGTCGTGTCTGCGGGAGGCGTGACGGTGACTACGGGCGTGGCCTGGGTGATGGTCACCGCGATGCCCGGCGAATCTGCGGGCGCGTACTTGGGACTGGGGGAGCCGTCCGGGTCGTAATGAGCCGTAATGGCGGTGTAAACGCCCGCATTCATCTGCCCCAAGTCGTACGTCGCCACTCCATCCTTGCTGCCCGCGGGATTGGCGAGGGCCAGTGCACTGGCCGGCAACGGGGTGAAGCCGGACAGGGTGATCGTCCCACCAATCGGTCCAGGAACTTTTCCGCTCGGCGTGACCGTGATAGTCAGCGTTCCTGCGCCCCCAACGGTAGTCGAAGACGGCCCAGCGACCACCGTCACCTGCACGGGAGCAGCGGTCACCACGAGCGGAATGGAGGGCGAAGAGCTGTCGTTGAGGTTGGTGCCTGTGCCATTGAACTCAGCGGTAATTACGTACGTTCCGCTGCGATCGAGGGGACTCTTATCCAGCACGAGCAGGCAGGAGGCAGTGCCCGGTGATGATGCAGGCGCGAGGACACACGTTCCCGCCTCCGCGAGACCACCCACGATGGCCGTCGCGATCTTGGTCGAGCCTGCCTTGAACGTGACGACTCCGCTGTCGGGCGAGGCGAATGGGGCGCCTGCGATAGCCGCGGTTAGTGTCAGCGTGTCGCCTGCCACGATCGGGTTTGGCGTCACCGCCGTCAGACTCGTCACGGAGGTCGCTTTGGTCAGGGCCAGCGAGTTCGCGGTCGGTCCAGAAGCACTCCCCGCGACGTAGGTTGCCCCGGCGAACGTGGCCACCAGGTTGTACGTCGTCCCCGCTAAATTAACGCCAGCATCGCCTGCGACAAACGTGAAGGTGCTCGTGCCGCCGGTGAGCGTCGGCGCTGCCGGTATTGTCGGTATCGCGATTCCACCGGCGGCGAGCGACACGGGAAACCCGTTTGTCGAGAAGGTCGTGTCGTCGGGAGCCACCGTCACCGTCGCCGTGATCGTGGTCCCAACGCTTGCCGTCCTGACTGCCGCGCCTCCGGCCGTTAAGGCGAGAGTGGTGGTCGAGCCCGTGCGGACGCCAAGACTGGCGGGCTGTTCAACCCCCCCGGCATCCGTTGACGCCGCGAACCAATCTTTCTGGAAAACTTGAGGGCCTGGAAATCCGAAGTACGTAGCTTTGAATGTGTGGGGACCCGCGGTCGTGGGGGTGAATGTGAAAGATGCCGTGCCGTTCGCATCGACGAATGCCGAAAAAGCGGTCGTGTCTGGGATATCGGTTCCCGTCAGTTTGAGCACCCCCGGCTGGGCCGGCGCGGGTGAGACAGTCGTCGTGATCTTGACCGGCGTGCCGAGGTCGATCGACGAGAGGGGAACCGGAGCGGCGCCGACGCTGGTCACTGCCACCGACGTCGTCGAGGCGGCCTGGACGACTATGCGTCCCACGCTCAGGTCCGGTGGCCCAAGCGGCGTGGCCTGGACACACGCGAAGTCCAGGGTGCTTGCTGCACGAATGTAATAGATGCCTGGGAGGGACGGGGCCGAGAAGCTCTTAGGGGTGGTGGAAACGCCCGGTAGGAGCGTCCCGACACCGCCGCTGAATACGCAGAATGGTCCAATTGCTGGGGCTCCATTGACGATGTTCGGCCCCACCGCGAGGTAGACCTGGCGGATGCACCCCGCGCAGTCCGGGAATCTGGTCAGGTTTGCAGTCACCGTCACTGGTGCTCCAGGGCGAACCACGATGTCGCTCGAGTTGTTTCCAGAGACGACACCTGTAGGTCCGACCGCACCGCCAATCGTCAATGCCTGAACTTGCGTACCGCCGCCGATGTCTCTCGGGAGCGTTAGGTCGCACCCGTTGTCAATCGATTGGTCGCTGTTGTCGTCTCTTGCGTTGCAGACTTCTGGGACGGGCGCCAGCAGCTTTAGCGGACTGTCCGCCGAGAAGCTACCGAAGAGGTTGGTACCGCCGCTGTAGACCGCGTTGATCGGATGCGTGGAGTTGACCCCTATGAGGGGCGTTGACCCGGTCACCAGCGTGTACTGCGCGAAACCCACCGAGCCCGCTGTGAATAGAGGGACGCTAGGCCCGACCGCCACCAGTCCGTCGTTGAACTGCACGGTGCCGCCCGCCGGCGCCGGGGGACCGGTCACAATCGCTGTGAACGTCGTCGTCGAATTGAGCGGGACTTCGGCGAGGCCCGTCAGTGGGTTGAGCTTCAGGAACACTTTCGTCGTCGAGCCGCCGATGTTGATGTCGATGTTCGGTGACGTCTGGCAGACGGCGAAGTTACAAACCGTGGCCGTGACTCTGAGTTTCCTCAGCGAGCCCTTAACCACATCCGTCGTGAAGGTCTTCCCCTGGCCCGCCGCAGGCGCGGCCCCCGGCGCAGTCCACGAGATCGAGGTTGATGGTCCGTTAAAGAGCGCGGCGCAGGTAATCACGGCTCGTGGGTTCGTGCCCTGCTCGAACTGCGTGTTGCAGTTCACGGCCACGCCCGTTGCCGGCGGAGTAGGTGCCGCCGCCGCAGCGCCGCCTGCCGCCCCGGCCGTGCCAGTCCCCCCGCTCACGCCGGTCGTCGTCCCCGGCACCGGGAACTGGATCTTCTGGGCCGCCGAAGTTGATTTGCAGATCGTCCGGTTGCAGACGGTCACGCCAACGGCGGATTGCCCGTCCGAGTTGTAGGTCATGAGCAGTAGTTGCTGGTTGTTGAACTCATCGAAGAGCTTACCGTTCGCCGACCAGCGGGTAGTCGTGAAGGAGCCTGTGATGTCGAGGGTGCAGATCAGCGTCGCTTCGTGTGGGTCGACGGAGTAGATAGTGCTGCAGCCGAGCACCAGGTTCTCCGGCGCGGTCAGCGGAGGGATGACCACCGGTGGAGGCAAGGCTCCGCCGCTTCCCGGTCCCTGCCCCGGAATGCGCGGCTTCCGCTTGATGGTCTCGCCAGGGCTGTGCGCGAACTTCAGCGGCGTCTCCAGAATGAACGAGCCAAACCCCACGATCCGGTTGTCCTCCTCGTTCGCCTTGCCGGGGCTGAACGTCACCTGGTCGCCCACCAAGAAGCCGTCCGTGTTCTGAATCGCCACGAACTGGTCGCCGGGAATCGTGCCAATCGAGACGTTCGTTTCAACGACCGTTTCGGGGGTGGGCGTGGGAGCAGGGGGGCGCGTGGGTGCAACGGTCGCGGTCGGCACAGAGATGGTCGGGTTCGAGCCGCCGCCCGCCCCACCCGTCGTGGCCGCCGTGCGTTCGGCCGTCGGCTGTGCGCCCGCGATGACTTTCACGTCCGCTCTGCCCGCCGCCGGGTCCACTGAGAGCTGCGCCACCGCCGAGCCTGGATTGTCGATCGTCTGCACAGTCGACTTTCCCTGCCTGTCGTAGGTGTGAATCGTGATACTCGTCGGCTTTCCTGCCGCGTCGAGCACCTCGATCTTGTAGTCGTCGGCGGAGCCCGGAAGGATGATCTGGTTCGTCCCGGCATCCGATGGTGGGGCGCTCTCGATGCAGCTCGGATCGCGCCAAGCCTGCCTCGTGCTGTAGGAGGCGCCCGGAATCTGGTTCAGCGCGCCCTTGGCCGCTTCGTCGGCCGTTCCGGTCGCGAGCGAGCCAACCACGCGCCCTTGCTTGTCGGTAATCCGCACTCGCACGTCCGAAGGCGCCGTGAAAACGACGGCGCTCAGGTCGTCGCTCGGTTCGAAAATCACCGAACTTTTGACCTTACCCTTGTAGATATCGAGCGTCTTGCGGTCGCGGTAGTAGGGGTCGTTGATAAGAATCGAGTCGCCATCGAGACCAACCGCGGCGATCCAGTGGCCCGGGACCTCGAGGATGATCGGCCGTCCCTGCTTAAGCTGCTCGCGCACTTCATCGTCGCTGCCGTTCCCCGTGCGCGAGAAGCGAATGGTCGGCGTGCCCGGCCGTGCTTTCGCCATCTCTCCCGAAAGCTGGTTCGCCGCAGTCCAGATAACGTCGCCGTAAATGTAGCCGCGACTGACCCATCCCCGGCTCGTCTTCTGTGCCTCTTCGTTGAACCAGTTGTTCATCGCTTGCGGCGTAAGGGGCGAGCCATCCGGCATAGTGAGCAGCCCAAAGAGGGCCATCGTCGTGGTCACCGAGGTCATGGCGCAGCCGCACTGCTCGAGCGTGCTGCCGCACCAGTCGGGCCCGAAGTCGGGATCTTTTGCGCGGGCGTATTCGTCCTTCCCCCAGCGCGGGTCGTTCTGTGCGAAGTAGGGCGCGCCGGGGTCTGTGCCGCTCACCAGCGCCCGTCCGCCCGAGGGCTTCGGAACGGCGGCGTCTTCCTGTTTCTGGCGCGCCTCCGCTTTCGCCGCTTCATCCTTGTCGCACATGTGGACGCCCGAGAACTTCGCCTCGGCGTTGGCAGTGGTCACCACACTGTCGGAGCGCAAGAGGAGCAGCGCCATAGCGACCAGCGCAATAGCACCAATAGCCGCCGCGAACATCGCTGGCGCGACGAACTTCTGGAGCACCGGACGGGTCGAGAGTTGCCCGAGGGCAGAGACTCGCTGGCCGGTGGGGCCCTCGGATTCCGCGTGCACGTTGAAGGGGAGCGCCATCGGAATCCCGAAGAGCGGTGTCTTGTGGTGTACACGAAGGCCCACCAGGCGACGTTCTCCCGGCTGCAATAGCACCGCCGGCAGCTCGAATTCGTACAGGTTGGCGGCGTCCTGGTCTTCGCCCTCGAGTGTGTAGGTAGCGGCCTCGTTGCCCCTGTTTTCGGCAACCACACGGAAGTCCCGCTTGCTGCGCGGCGCTTCGAAGCTCAAGGCGAGGTTCTGGAACGGCGCTAACCTAAACGTCGCCAGCGCCGACGCCTCCCGCTGATATTCGTGCGAGGTGACCTGCACCGTGAAGTCGTAGTCGCCCGCCAGCGATTCTGCCCTGCGCGGAGGAATGATCGTGAGCTGCAGCATTTCCGAGGCGCCGGGTGGCAGCGCAAGTTCGGTCCGCTCCAACCGCACCCAGGCGGCCGGCAGGTCCGGCACCGAAACTACCACGCGGTCCACCACGTTGCTGCGGTTGTGAATCCGCAGCGTAGCGATCCATGGTGCTCCGGCGATCACGGGCGCTCTCGGCGCCTCGAGGGTGATACCCAGCCGCGAGGCGGTCGCGAGGTTCTCGCCCAGCGGCAGGTCCGTCTCGGGTCCACCGGGTTGCCCCATCTTCTCCGTCGCGGAAGGCGGTTCGTACCGCACCTCGATCTCCCCGAACCTCAGCTCGGACCCGTCGTCCACAAGGTTCGGCACATTCGGATCGATGCGGACGCCGTTGACGAAGGTACCCTGCGCTGAGCCGAGATCTTCGACGAGCAAGTGGCCAGAATCAACCGTTAGTCGGGCGTGGCGCCTCGAAATGGAGAGGTGATCGATGATCAGCGCGTTGCCTTCGGACCGGCCCACGACGAGAGACGAGAGATCCAGTGGGATCTCCCGCCGCTTCCCATCGGTGTCCGTGATGAGTAGTACGCCGAATTTCAAGCAACGTCCCCGGCTTTGGCCAAGGCGTCCGCGTATGTCGCGGACGCGTTCGTTTCGCAGGATAGCCCGTACTAGCCGCCTAAGGCCACCAAACGCGGACAACGGGTGCCAACTTAGATGGGACTCTTATCGGCCCCACATTCGGAAGTTCGGCCGACGGGAGCACAACAATCAGCCTGTCTGCACCGTCCATACGGTTTCGCCGGGGAATACCGTGGCAATCCAGTACACCGCGCCACGCGTCAGGGTGGTGAAATCGTTTGCGCCGGGGATGCCTTCGGCGAAGGTGAAGTACCCCCTATAGACCGAATTCTCCGCATCCCAACGGTAGATCGCGCTCACGCGCGAGGTAATATCGCTCGACGCCGTGGGCGGGCTGCCACGCAGCGCGTCGCCAACGGCAATGCCGTCGCGCCCGAACCAGGTGATTAGCGTCCAACGGAACGTCAGGCTGTAAGCGAACGTGCCCCCCGGGCCCGGAGGCGGCGGTGTCGTGCCGCCACCGCTACTCGGGGACCGATAGGTGAAGTTGGGTTGGATGTCGCTCGTCCCGTTGACCGACGTCACCGTCACGACGGTCTGCCCCGCCACGTTCGGAGGAGTAACGGCCTTCAACGTCGTGTCGTTCACCACACTGCAGCTGACCGCCGGCACTGTGCCAAAGCGTACGCCGCTGGGGCAGGAGACGCCGCTGAAGCCAGCCCCGGTGATCGTTACTTCCTGCCCCCCGAAGGTCGATCCGCTGTTCGGCTCGATCATCGTGATGATCGGCACCGCCGCGATATAGACGAACTTCGCCGCCGGGCTGATTGGGCTGACGTCGGCGCCCTTGGTGACCCGCACGTCCTTCACGCCGGCTGCCGCCGCGGGAGGCGTCAGGAGCGTGATCTGGGTCGCGCTGTTGACGTTCAGGTTTTCGACATTCACCTCCCCGAACTTCACGGTGAGGCCTGTCGTAAAGTTTTTTCCCGTGATAATCACGATCGTGCCACCCGTCGTGGGCCCCGTTGCTGGGTTCAGCGCGTCGACGATCGGCCCGTTCGTGTAGGTGTACAAGTCGTCGGGTGAGATCGGGCTCTCACCGGAGATCGTGGTCACGCGGATATCCACCGTCGCGGATGCTGTGGCCGCAGGCACGGTCACCGTCAGTTCGTTCTGGCTCACGAACAGCACCTTGTCCGCCGTTACCGTGGTTGCGCCGATTCTCACCGTCGCATTGGAGGTGAAGTTCAAGCCCTTGACGGAAATGACATTCCCGCCGGCGATCGGCCCGCCATTAGGAGTTACGGAAGTGATCGTTGGCCCGGTGTAGGAGAAGTTGTCCGCCGCGGTGTTTGGGGAAGGAATGCCCAGCGAGGAGACGATCACGTCCACGTTGCCCGCCCCTGCCGGAGAAACCGCCCTGATGTTGGTTGTGCTGTCCACGAAAACGGCCGACGACAACGTGGCCCCGAACCGGACGGTGGAGCCGGGCAGGAAGCCCGCGCCAGTGATTGTAACCATGGTCCCGCCCGTGACCGGGCCGTTCGCCGGGCTGATGGCGAGGACGATCGGGCCGGTGGTGTAGGTGAAGTTAGCGTTCGTGGTGAAAGGGCTGTCGCCGAGCGTGGTGCGCACCGTGACTTGCTGGACCCCCGCACCCGGCGGCGCAACAGCGGTGATCTGAGCGTCTGTTTGGAAGAGTGGGTTTAACACCTCATTGCCCCCGAAGAACACCTTCATCAAGGATGGCCCAGGCAACTGCGCGAGGAAGCCGCTCCCGCTAATAATCACCGTCGTCCCGCCGGATTGCGGTCCGAAGGCCGGCGTTATCGCGGTGACCTGCGGGCCGCCCGTGTAGGTGTACTTCGTCTCGGCCGTTGCGCGTGTCGGTGGCGCCCCGTTCTGAACGACATCGACCGTTCCGGGTGGGTGAGCTGGCGACTTGACCCGGATCACGTTGACAGTTGCGGACGAGCTCATGAGCACACAATCAGTCGCATCGAATCCGGCCCCCCCAAACTTGACTACCGCGGCGCAGGTCAAAAGTTGGTTGCCTGTCAGCAGGACGAAAGTTCCTCCTCCGGCTGGGCCGCTAGTGGGGGATACATTGGTAATCGTCGGTCCGGTCGTGAAGACGAAGCGGTCGAGGGCGGAGCGCAAACTTGAGGAGTAGTTCGTCGCGCTCAAACCGGTCTGTACCTCCACCACCACGTCGTATTCGACCCCGTCTGTCAGGCCACCGGGCGTCTGGAAGACAAGGTGGTTTTGGTCGACGCGATTCCAGACCGTCGCTGGGATTTGGACCAGTGAGTCTGGAGCCGGGTAGAACAACACCTTATTGGTGCAGGGGGCATCCCCCGCCGCAATCGGGTCTGAAGTACATTTGGGCGGGAAGTTCGTGCCCGTGACTGTCACCGAAGCTCCGGCGATCGCGCTTCTTGGTGCCACGGCTTTCACCGTCGGTGCAAAGATGCCGAGGATGTGGACCGGCGCCGTGCTTGCACCCGGAGCAATCAGCCCCCCGCCCGTCACGCTGAGAATGGTCACACGCACGCTTCGGACGAAATACCGCGACTTGTTTAGTGTCTGGAACATGAACGTTTTCGACGTCTCGTTGGTGCCCTGCCTGAACTTGTATACCTGGGTGATGGTCCCGGAGGGGTAGTCCTCGTCTACCGTGCCATCTGACAGTTGGACCGTAATTTCAACGTCTTGCGTCAGCACTGCGCCGCCCTGCCGGTAGACGACGACCGGAACGGCCGTACCTTCTTCGACGCAGTACCCGGGAGCTAGATTGAGCTGCTGTTGCAAGATGGCTGGGCAGAATGCCGCGCCATCGAGGCCGAATACACCTTCGCCCACGGCATACGCGGGGCGCGCAACTTCGTGGCCGAACAGCGCGATACCGAGCGTCAGAAGCGCCAACAAAATGACGTGGCGCCGCATAGCCAGGCTTTGCAAGGACCTCGGTCGCACAGGCTCTCCTCGCTTCTCTGAATGTCGCGGTCGTGGCGACAGAATCTGCCCGCAAGGGCTGAAAATGTTGCGTTGCACTGACCGCGGGGCGACGGGACGTGCGAGTGTGTAGACCACCGAACGTGCTGACGACGGCAAGCGGGATGGTAGCGGTTGTCCGCCACTGCGTCTTCCGTCGCAGAGCCCTCGCCGCCCGCGTCCGCCGCTGATTGAGGTCGGTTTAGATTCGGGACTCCCATAACCACTCTTTGTTAAGATTTCGTCTATTCGAACCATTCTGCCAAAAGTTTACCGAGAGCAGTCCCAGATGCGCGAAGATCGTTCGTGGCGGATCCCCCAGATGCGGCCCGCCGTTCGCTCTATACTCGCCAGAACCTTTCGATTGGCGGCCAGCATGTTTTTCCAGGATTCTCCCGAACACGCCGCTTTCCGGAGTGAGCTGAAAGCCTTCCTCGCCGCCCAACTCCCGGCGGCCGATTGGAATATGCGCAACGACCGCGACCAGGTCACCGCCGAACAGGCTGAGTTCACCCGTCGATTCCGCAAGCAGCTCGCAGGGCAGGGCTGGCTCACCATGGGATGGCCCAACGAGTTCGGCGGCAGCGGCGCGAGCTACATGACGCAGACGGTATATATGGAAGAGATGAGCAGCGCAGGGGCCCCCGGAGCCTACGACCAGGGCGTCTGGCTGGCGGGACCATCCCTGATGATGCACGGCACACCAGAGCAGCAGGAACGATGGCTGCCGCCAATGCGCACGGCAGACGTCCACTGGTGCCAGCTTTTCAGCGAGCCCGGTGCGGGCTCCGACCTCGCCGCCCTCCAGACACGCGCGGTCCGCGATGGCGACGAGTACATCCTCAACGGCCAGAAGATCTGGACCAGCGGAGCC
Organism: Tepidiformaceae bacterium; assembly: GCA_039919985.1. Taxonomy (GTDB): domain Bacteria; phylum Chloroflexota; class Dehalococcoidia; order Tepidiformales; family Tepidiformaceae; genus PNKC01. The sequence goes on from JBDSEP010000080.1 coordinate 9,415, forward strand.
CAGGACGCTGACTGGGGCATCCTGCTCGCTCGAACCGATCCCGAGGCGCCCAAGCATCGCGGCATCACCTACTTCATGCTCGATATGAAGACGCCCGGGGTCACCGTCCGCCCGTTGGTGAACATGATGGGCAGCGAGCATTTCACCGAAGTTTTCCTGGACGATGTGCGAGTGCCTGTCGCCTGCCGTGTGGGCGAAGAGAACCGCGGCTGGTACATCGCGACGACCACCCTGGATCAGGAGCGGAGCTCCATCAACCGCGTGGTGATGACGCGCAGCACGCTTTCCGGCCTGATCGATTTCGTTCGAGAAACGCCGGACTTGCGCGCCCGCGCGGAGATCCGCCACGAACTCGCCGAACGCTACATGGAATTCGAGATCGGCCGATGGCTCTGCTACCGCGTGGCCGAAATGCAGAGCAAGGGCAAGGTGCCGAACTCCGAGGCTTCGG
>JBDSEP010000116.1:0-5622 GCA_039919985.1 Tepidiformaceae bacterium
CGCGCGAAGATCGCTGCAATGCGCGTCTCCCGCTTGAATTCGTCCACCACCACCGTGCACTGCGTCGTGTACTCGGCGGGGATCAACTGGCTGAAGTTCGGGAACGTCCCTTGGATAAGTTGGGCCACCATCTCGGTGTCCGTCAGTGCGAACAGCACCTGCGTCCGCTGTGGGTTTACCCGCATCTCCACGGGCTCCGTCACATCGTTGATGAGACGCGAAAGTTCTCGCATCGCCCGCGCCGGAATGATGATCTCGATCGAATCGCTCGGCGCGCTCGCCAGCGTTATATCCGCCACTGCCAACCGGAAGCCGTCAGCCGCCGCGAACGTCAGCCGAGTTCCCTCTGTTTTCACGTGCACGCCGGTGAGCACGGGTCGCGAATCATCACTGGCGGCAGCGAACTCCACGCGTTCGATGGCCCGGCGCATCGCCTTCGGGTCCAACTGAAGACTCGTGCCGTCGCGAATCTCCGGCACTCGCGGGAAATCCTCAGCATCCATCGCATTGATTGTCGATTCGTTGCGCGCGCACTCTAGCTTCATCTGGCGGCTACGGTCCGCGATCTCCAGTTGCACAGTCGCCTGCGGCAGCGAGGCGACGAAGTCGCTGATCAGCCGCGAAGGCACGGTCGTCGAACCCTCCTCGTCAATCTTCGCCCCCACCCAGCTGCTGATGGAGATGTCGAGGTCCGTCGCGGCCAGTTTCAGACGCCCTTTATCGGTCGCCAGGAGTACGTTCGCAGTGATTGGAAGCGTGGAGCGTGTGGCCACCGCGCGGCCCACAATCGAGAGCCCGCGCTGGAGATTTTCCTGGAGTACTTGGACTTTCATTGCCTCACCCGTATATGCCGATGGCCGGATTATAGGGTCGCAATCGTGGCGCAACAACTAACTGCTTACGCCCATTAGCAATTGCGGCAGATTCACACACCCGCCGTAGGCCAACATAACTCCCAAGTTCCACAAAGATGCGCCCACGCCTCGCCCGACGCACCCTTCCCGCCCACTACGGACCGAGCGTGTCCAGGAACGCCGCCATCTCACCGAGGAACTCCGAGGGGTGCTGCTGCCAGTAGTCAGGTTGCGGGGCGATCTTCAGAATGCAGTTCGGGATCATCTCTCCCAGCAGGCGCGCCGCCCGGGCGGGGTGCAGACCGTCCCCTTCGTGCGCCATCACAGTCGTCGGCACCGAGATGCGGCGGTACTCCTCCGGGTCGTGGAAAGGCGCGGAGACAAGCCCCCGGATCGCATAGAGCAAGGTCAGCGGGTTCTGGCTCAGCAGCCACCTCGCGCGCTCGTCGGCTTCCTCCGCATTGGCGGCGAAGCCGGGGAAGCCACGCGCGATCTCCACCGTCTTTTCAATGCCGAAGTTCTGCACCGCCGCCGAGATCAGCTCCAGGGTGGCGATCTCCTGCTTCTCCGCCGTCGCGCGCTGCGGCTCGTGCCCCAGTGGCGGCGGCATCAGGATGACCAGCGCCTTGACCTGCTCCGGCCGTTCGAGTGCCACCCAGAGGGCTGTCGCCGCCCCCATAGATGCCCCGCCGACAATCGCCTGCGGCTCGCCCACGAAATCAATGAGCGCCGACATGTCGCGGCCCATCGTCTCCCAGGTGTACTCGCTCGCATCCTCCGGCCCGCCCGATTGCCCGTGCCCGCGAGCGTCGTAGGTCAGCAGTCGAACGCGTCGGAGCAGCGCGTCAAGCTGCCGCCCTGCGGGCGTGACCTGCTCGATCGAGCCCATTAGGCCGTGTCCGAATACGGCAAGGGGGCCAACCCCTTCGAGAGAGTAGCGCAGCGTAAAGCCGTTGATGGTCGCGAAGTCCGTTGGCACGATGCGCTCCGGGAAAGTGGTCCATCGAGTGTAAGGGATGCGCCTCTCTCCCTTGCCGAACGTCGAATCCCTTCGATGGCCGTCTCCACCCGTCGTGCGACCGTAAATTCCGCAACTCGCCAGTCGACAGTTTGGCCAGCCGCGCGCTACCGCCGTATGCTCCGGCCAACTACCCCGGCGCGAAGCACCACTCAGCAACGACGCCAGATACTGAGCCACCATGACCGACCAGGCCGCTGCAAAGGCCCTCCAACAGATGCTCCGCCAGCTCGAAGTGCGCCCCACTGACTACGACCGCTTCCGCGGCGACGTCGACCAGCAGGAGGGGCGGCTATTCGGCGGCCTCGTCCTTGCCCAGTCGCTGATGGCCGCTGGCCGAACCACGGACCGCGGTACCGTCCACTCGCTCCACGCCTACTTCCTGCGCGCCGGTAAGCCGATCGAGCCGATCGATTACATGGTCGAACGCATTCGCGAAGGGCGGAACTTCCTCACGCGTCGTGTCACCGCCATTCAGGGCGGGCACACGATTTTCGAAACCTCAGTCAGCTTCACCGCCCCCGAAGCGGGGATCTCCCACCAGCTGCCGATGCCCGATGCGCCCGCTCCGGAGGGTCAGAAGTCGTGGTGGGAGGCGCTCCAACTGCCGGCACTGGCCGGTCAGGCTGGCCGCCGCCCGCGCTGGAACAATCCGATCGACATCCGCGCAGGCTCCTCAGAAGCCCATCAGAAAGGCCCGGACGGGCTACCGAGGCGAGTGATCTGGGCGAAACCCTCCTCCGTGCTTCCCGATGACCCGCTCATCCACGCCGCTGCCATGGCTTACACGAGCGACAGTGGCATGGTCGCCACCGTTGCACACGCCTACGGCATGTGGCAGCCCGGTGGCTCTGCGGCCAGCCTCGACCACGCCATGTGGTGGCACCGCCCGCCCCGCTTCGACGACTGGATCCTGTACGTGACCGATAGCCCCGCCGCCCACAACGCCCGGGCGCTCACCTGGGGGCATATGTATGGGCGCGATGGGACGCTTGTCGCCAGTGTGGCGCAGGAAGGGCTCTATCGAAACGCCCCGCCTGCGGGCGCCTGAGTCAGCGGTGTTAGAATCCGACCACTCCCAGCGCGAGGTCCTGAAATGAAAGTCGGATTGCACATTCCCCAGGTCGGCCCCTTCGCCAGGCCGGAGGTGATCGCCCCCTTCGCCACCGCTGCCGACGAGGCCGGCTTCGATAGCCTCTGGGTGTTCGACCACGTCGTCCTCCAGAAGGACCAGCAATCCCAGTACCCCTACTCCGTCGACGGCAAGATGGGCTTCCCACCGACAATGGATTTTCTCGAACCGCTTACGCTTCTGACTTACCTCGCGGCGATCACCTCGAATGTACAGCTTGGCACGAGCGTGCTCGTCCTGCCGATGCGCCACCCGGTTCTCCACGCCAAGATCCTGGCCACCATGGACCACCTGTCCAATGGCCGCGTGATCCTCGGCGCCGGGGTTGGCTGGTGGAAGCAGGAGTTCGAAGTCCTTGGCGTGCCCTTCGAAAAGCGCGGCAAGCGCATGGACGAATGCATAGAGCTGATGCAGGCCCTCTGGCGGGATGAGTGGGTGACCTACCGCGGCGAGTTCTACGAATGCATCGATTGGACTTGCAACCCCAAGCCGGCGAAGGGCCACATCCCCCTCTGGCTTGGTGGCGAGAGCCGCCAGCAGATGGAGCGCGTGGGCAAGTACGCGCATGGCTGGCACGCCACCGCGAAGAGCCTGCCCACCCTTCGCGACGACTTCGCCGTGGCCCAGGAGGCAGCCAGCAAGGCGGGCCGGGACCCGGCAAAGCTCGTGCTTACCCTAGAAGGCGCCGGGGTCATCGGCTCCGAGCGTATGGCCGAGGCGGCGGAGCGGCTGGCCGAAGCCGCCTCTCACGGCGTCAGCCACGCCGTCTGCGTGGTCAACCCCCGGGAATACGCCGCCGCCCCGGAGATCATCCGCCAATTCGGCGCCGAGCACCTGCCGGGCTTGCTCGCCCTCTAACCACAAGCGCTTGCCTAAAGCCTGCTTTCACGTCTGTTCGCGCGCCCCATCCTCTGGCAGGTTAGGCGGTCAAGGTTCGGTCTGGGTGGGTTGACGTTCTTCGAAAATTAGGTGACCCTAATAATGAAGTCTCACAGGGGGCATGCGTGGCCTTTTCCTTCCTGGTCACCCTGCGCGAAGGCGTGGAGATGGCACTCATCGTCGCCATCCTCCTCGGCTACCTGCGTTCCGTGGGACAGAAAGAGCACTTCCGCGAGATCTGGATCGGCGTCGGCGTGGCCGCCGTCATCTGCCTGGCCGTCGGAATCGCCCTCGAAGTCGCCTCCCAGGAACTCGACAAGCGCGTCGTTGAAGCGTTCGAAGGCTTCGCAATGATCTTCGCTGTGGTCGTCCTCACCGGTATGGCCTTCTGGATGCGCAGGCAGGCGGGCGGCATCTCCCGCGAACTGCGCTCTCACGTCGATTCGGCTCTCAATCGCGGCTCGATGACAGCCCTCGTTCTCCTCGCCGCCACCTCCATCGGCCGCGAAGGCCTCGAGACGGTGCTCTTCCTCTTCGCTGGCTCCACCACTGGTAGCTCCGGCGCTCAATACTGGTTGGGCGGCGCGCTCGGCTTCGGCGTCGCGGCCTTCATTGGAGTCGGCATCTACCACGGCACCTCACGCGTGCCCCTCAAGCCCTTCTTCATGGCTTCCGGCATCGTCGTCATCGTGCTCGCCGCCGGCCTGCTCGCGAACTCCGTGGTCAAACTCTACGAAGCCGCGCTGATCACCAACCTCGGCAATCGCCCCTGGGATACCGAAGGGTACATCTCCATTACCTCCACACTCGGTAAGTTCCTCTCCACGCTCCTCGGCTACGATTCCGCCCCCTCCATGCTTCAGCTCGGGCTCTATTGGGGCTATCTGCTCATCGCTCTGGCCATCTTCATCTTCATGCCCTTGCGCCGAAGCGCGGCGCCGAAATCCACGGGGCCGGGGCCGGGGCCGATCGCCAATCGTCCGCCCGCCTAGCGCCAACCCGTCCTCGCCTCCTAACCCTCACCACATCACCTTGGAGTCTTAACTTGTCTCGATTTCGCGTACCCTCTGCCTTGCTCTGCGCATCCTTCCTCGCCGTTTTGGCGGCCGCCTGCGGAGATGACGACTCGCCCCGCCGTCTAATCACTATCGTCCAGACCGACGACGGCTGTACTCCCGCCACCATCGATCTCACCACCGGCGAAAAGGTGAAGTTCGAGGTGAAGAACGAGGGCAAGAAGGATCGCGAAGTCGAAGGCATCGACGGCACCAAGCTCGAAGAAGTGCTCGTCCCTTCCGGGCGCACGCGTTCCATGGATTACAACGCGCCGGGCACCGCGGGCTCCGGCAAGATCAAGTGCTACATCCCCGGCGGGAACACCACCGTGATCGAACTCGCCATCTCCGGTCACGCGAAAGACGAGGGCCACGGCGGTGGCGTACACGCTGTCGACAAGAGCCTGAAAACGACGAAGCCCGCCCAGGACACCGTGAATGTGAAGCTCTCCAGCTTCCAAGTCAGCGCCGAAAAGCTCTCGGCCACCAAAGGCCCCACAAAGTTCGTGGCTACCAACGCGAGCACAACCGACACGCACGAATTGGCAGTCCTGCGCGTGAAGTCCGACGGTTCTTACGAAAACACCGGCGAGATCGAAGACCTCGAACCCGGAAAAAGCGGGGAGATAACGCTGGATCTGCCCGCGGGCAGATACGTCCTCGCCTGTCTCATTGCCCCGGGCG
>JBDSEP010000135.1:0-3946 GCA_039919985.1 Tepidiformaceae bacterium
CTGGCGCCGCGGCCGGCTGGTCCCTCACCGACACGCTGCCGACGAACGCTGGCCTCGCCTGGTCCATCGACTCCCAGACGCCTGCCGCTTCCTGCTCGATCACCGCTGGTGTGCTCCACTGCCCGCCAACCGGCACGACAACGCTGGCAGCCGGCGCCACCGTCACCGTCCACATCACCTCTCTCACACCGGCCGCCACTTGCGGTTCCGTCGTCAACACGGCCACCGTCTCGGCGACGAACGAAGCTGAAGGCGACCTGGGCAACAACAGCTCCGGCCCCATCACCGTCACGGTGCTCTGCGGCACCATCCAAATCATCAAGATCGACCAGACCGTCGCCGGAGATGGCCGCCCCGCGCAGTGGAACTTCAACGTTACTAGCTCGGACGGCCCGTTCTCCGTAGGTGCGCAGATTGCACTTGGCGGAGGGAACGTTCTCGTAACTGGACTCGCAGCGGGCAACTACTCGGTCGCCGAGCTCGCAGCCCAGTTCGGGACCTGTCCCGTACCGAACGCCGCCGCTACTTACCGGACCACCGGTGAAACCGGCAGCAAGGCGGTTGTCGCCGGCCAGACCACGACATTCACCTACACGAACCTCGAGTGCGGCATTGTCCTCAGCACCGGCGCGCTCATCGTTCACAAGTACAGCGATACGAACGGCAACCACATCCAGGATGCTGGCGAAATCGGGATTGCCGGCTGGAGCATCACCGTCAAGGGACCCGAGTTCCCGGCGGGCCAGACGTTCCAGACCGACGCTACGGGTACGCTCATCCTGCCCGGCATCAAGACCGGCACCTACACGGTCTCGGAAGAGACACGCGCCACCTACACCGCGATCGGCGTCCTCACCGACGATAGCTCGCTGGTGTTCAACCCTGGCGGCACGACCACCACAGTCGACCTGGCGTTCGAAGACACCGACACGGTGACCTTCTTCAACCAGCCGCGTTCGAGCGTCCGTGTCGTGAAAACACAGGTCGTCAACCTCGTTAGCGGCCCCGGCGCAGGCTGGACCTTCACGCTTAGCGGCTGCGGCATCACCCCAATCATCGGCGTCACCGGCGGCGATGGGACGTTCACCTTCAGCAACCTGCCGCCTGCAATCGCGTGCACCTACACGGTCGCCGAGACGACCGTTGCGACATGGGTCGTCACTCCTTCGGCAAGCCAGTCCACGAGCCCGGCCGCCGGCCAGCAGACCACGGTCCGCTTCACCAACACCCGTGTAGACGCACCCGTGGTTTGCGACAACTGCGTCCCAATCCCAACGCCCACGCCCACGAATACGCCGACGCCAACCGCAACGCCCACCAACCCGCCGACGGCAACGCCGACGCGCACTAATACACCTGCGCCAACCGCCACTGTGGCGATCAACATCGTCCAGGGTGAGAAGACGCCTGGTCCGCAAATCACTCCGTTGCCGCCGCGAACTGGCGATGGCGTCGGTGGTCAGCTCGGCTCGTTCAACATCCTGTTGGCCGTGCTAGGGCTCTTCACCCTAGCGGCTGGCCTGCTCACCACCGTCATCGCCCGCAAGCGACAGCACGGCGAGTAGACGCCACCGGCCCTAAACAGGTACAGGGGTCTCCTTCGGGGGACCCCTGTACTGTTGTCCTGCTTGTGCCGACGATACGAACACGATTCCCGCGCCCTCGGGGCGCGCCAGCCCTTCGGAGGCAACTTTATGAAGCTCTTACTCTTCGCGCCCTTCGCGCTCCTGCTGACGACGTTGTCAGCGTGCGGCGGCGACTCGGATGGGAGCTACGAAAGCTTCAGCCGCGACCTGTGTAAGGCATCGTCGGGCCTCCAGGCAGGAATCCAGAAGGCAGTGAAAGACGCCAGCACAAACTCCGATCCCAACAAGGCAATCGAGACGATCGCCGACCCGATCGACGCGTTCGTGAAAGCATTCGACAATGGCGACCCGCCCAAAAACCTGAAAGCCTGGCACGCCCAATCTGCCAAGGACCTGAAGCAGGCCGCCGAAACATTCCGCAAGCAGAAAGACTTCACGGCTCTCTCTGGTTTTGGCGATAGCCCGGTCCCAGATCCCCCATCCTCGGAGAAGCAAAAGCTTCGCGATGCCGCGAAGAATCTGACCGAGTGCGACGGGGTGGTGTTCCTCAAGCCGAACTAACGCACGGTTCGGCAGAGTAGCGCCGACCTCCGTCGCCGGGTCCGGATCCGACCGCGGGCCCTAGGCCAGGAGGAGCGAGTCTTCGCACTCGCCGCGCAACGAGAACGGGCCGGCGTGCTCGATGCGCACGTCGATCAGCGAGCCTTCCCGCGCGGGCGTTGTGACGTGCACCAGCTTCCCGGTGCGTGTGCGCCCGAAGGGTTGCCCGTTCTTCAGTCCTTCGACAAGGATCTGCTGGGTAGTGCCGAGGTAGGTGTCGTTGATGCCCTGCGAAACGACCGCCTCAATCGCTTCGACGCGGTGCAAGCGCTCGGCTTTGACCTCGGGAGACACGTCGTCCTCCATCGTGCGGAAGGCGATTGTGCCCGGGCGGGGGGAATATGCGGCCACGTGCACTTTATCGAAGCGCACCCGCTCGAGGACCTCACAGGTGGCCTCGAAACCCGCAGCCGTCTCACCCGGATAGCCGACGATGATATCGGTGGTGATCCCCGCATGCGGCATGAGGGCCCGCACCTCGGCGATCTTTTCGAGATATTCGCCGATGCTATAGCCGCGCCGCATCGAGTCAAGGACCGCGTCGCTCCCGGCCTGCACCGGGAGGCTGAAGCACTCCATCACTTTCGGGAGTTCCGCCACAGCTTCGAGGATTCGGTGCGTCATATCCTTCGGGTATGAAGTCAGGAAGCGGATGCGCTCGAGGCGACCGATGCCGGAGAGTTCGCGCATCAGGTCGCCGAGGTCCGGCTGCTGCGGCAGGTCGTGGCCGTACGCCTCCACTGTCTGACCCAGGAGCGTCACCTCTCGAACACCGTGCAGCGCCAGGTAGGCAACCTCGCGCACGATCTCGTCCGCAGGGCGGCTCTTCTCGCGGCCCCGGCGATACGGAACGATGCAGTAGGTGCAGAACTTGTTGCACCCGTGGACCACGGGCACATAGGCCGTCGGGCCTTCGGGAATGGCGTACGTCGTCGGCCAGAACTCGCCGCCAAGATCCTCGGCTGGGGCCTCTACGAGTGCCATGATCGGTTCGAACTGCTGCGGCCGGGCGAACACATCGACCTGCGGAAAACGCTTGCGCAGGTCGTCCGTCTTGAGTCCGACCATGCAACCCATCACCACCACTTTGAGTTCGGGCCGTTGAAGCTTCAGTTCACGCACGCGGCCCAGCTTCGAGTAGGCGCGGTCTTCGGCATGCTGGCGGACGCTGCACGTATTGATCACGACGAGGTCAGCGCTCTCCATCTGCTCGGTGGCCTGCATGCCAAGCCTGTCGAAGCCCGCCGCCAGCTTGTCGCTGTCGGCGGTGTTCATCTGACAACCAACGGTCCAGAGGTAGTAGTTCACGAATCGCCTCTCGCTGCCAACGTCCCGGCGCGGGCGTGGTGCTCGGCCCAATCCCGTACAGGAACGGGGGCCGTCAATCCGCTGGCGGAGGGGGAGGGATTCGAACCCTCGACTGATCTTAACAACCAGTAAGCGCTTAGCAGGCGCCCGCACTCGGCCACTATGCGACCCCTCCGCGCGGACACTCATTGTAGGTGGGGCGGCGCGTTTCGGTCATCCCGTGCTGCCGTGTCGGGGCTGGCGCACTCGTGTACTCTCCGGGGGATACCCAGCAAGGAGGCCCGCGTGCGGTACGGAGTAGCCATTCCCCAGGCGAACGCGTTCGCCACCCCGGAGTCCATCCGCGCAGTTGCGCACGCCATCGAAGAGCTTGGATTCGATTCACTCTGGGTGAGCGACCATATCATCGTGCCCGAGGGCTCGGATTACATCCCCGAGTTCATGGACGAGCC
>JBDSEP010000143.1:0-3997 GCA_039919985.1 Tepidiformaceae bacterium
TTTGACCTGCGGATGCCCATATCCTGCGGTGGGAATGCAGAGAGCGTTGCAGTCGGCGATAGGTTTGCCCAGCAGCTCGACCAGCGCATTGTGGATGCTTCTGTTCTTGATGCCAGCGGAAGTGAGAAGCAATTTCATAGGCGTATCCTTGGTTGTATCGTTGCTCTGCTCGATGGGATTTTCTCTAACGAAACCCCGACCGCAACTTCCACTGGAGGATGTGCGTCCGCCGCGGGACACCAGCGTCGGCACCTCCAGAGTACCAGCAGACTGCGGTTGCCGACACGCCATCCGCAGCGCACCGCTACACTCTCGCCATAACTTAAGGAGGCTTCCCGTTGAAGGCAGCGGTCTACTACCAGACAGGCGATCCATCGGTGCTCCAATACGAAGAGGTGCCTGACCCGGTGTGCCGGCCCAACGGCGTGCTCATCGAGATCAAAGCGATCGGTATCCAGGGAGGCGACACGCTCAACCGGCGTGGCGGTGAACTGGCGACACATCCGCACATCGTGGGATACCAGGCGGCGGGCATCATTCGCGAGGTGGGCGAGCAGGTCACGACCCGCGCGGTTGGCCAGTCGGTGGTCACCACGATGCCGTTCGGGTCGCACGCGGCGCTGGCCACAGTTTCGGCGCAATCGACCTACCTCGTGCCCACAGGCATGGAGATTGAGCAGGCGGCGGGCGTGCCGATCGAGTTCGGCACCGCAGACGACTGCCTCTTCGAGTTTGGTCGGCTGAAGGCGGGCGAGACTGTGCTCGTGCAGGCCGGCGGCGGGGGCGTTGGTCTGGCCGCCATTCAGCTCGCTAAACGCGCCGGGGCGACGGTTTTCGCCACCGCCTCCAGCGAGGAGAAGTTGGAGCGACTCAAGTCATTCGGCATGGATCACGGCATCAACTACCGTGCGGAGGATTTCGTCGCGAAGACGATGGAACTCACCGGGGGCCGGGGAGTGGATCTCGTGGTCGATTCGGTGGGCGGGAAAACGCTCGAGGGGAGCATTGCAGCGCTCGCCTATCGGGGCAGGGTGAGTTGGGTAGGCAACGCCGGGAGGGAAGAGTCCGTCCCCGACACGCGTGCCCTGATGGGGAAAAACGCCTCGCTGAATGGAGTTTTCCTGGGGGCGGAGATGTCGGCCCAGGCACCGCGCTGCCGGGCGATGATCGAACGACTGCTCCGAGAGGTGGCCGGTGGCGAGCTGAAGGTGGTGATTGACCGTCGTTTCGCGCTTTCGGAGGCGGCTGAGGCGCACGAGTATATCGAGGGCCGGGGCTCATTCGGGCGGGTGCTGCTGATCCCGGATTAGTCGGCGGGCACGCTGCCCTTAGTCTCGCCGAGATTGCGCAAAATATGGGCAACCACGCGGCCCGTGCGGTCCATGCCTGCGCTGCAGTGCACGAGCACCGGCTTAGGCATGCGAGTAAACGCCTGCCAGGCGCGTTCGAGATCCTCGGGAGTGAAGGGGTGAGTCTGCTGGTCCTGCGTAGAGATATGTTCGACCTCAAATCCCGCCGAGCGATATGCGGAGATCAGTCCACCAGGGACCGACTTGCGGTAGAGCCAGAGCTGATCGGCGCCGATGAGGCAGATGACGGAGCGGATACCGAAAAGGTCAGCTTCGCGGAGCCAATCTTCGACCACTCCCACGGGCACGGAGTGTTCGGGTCCGGGCCGAAATCCAGGCCTCGGGCTCGTTGCCAGCACGTCCTCGATCACCCAGTTCTGCATTCCCCAAGCCTAGCGGCAGATTGCGCACCCTTCCAATCCTTCCGGCTGGGGGTCAGTTCGGCGCGAGCTTCTCCCATTCCGCCTGGCGCGAAAAGAGAAGGTCGTGCATCTGCCAGAATTTGCCCTGCTCATCCGCGCAGAGGGAGGCAATGCTCGCGTTGCCAGCGTTTGGATGGAGCTGGGTAATCGGGAAGTGGAGGAAGGCGATCGCCACGTCGTTGCCGAGCTTCGACCGGATGCGGGCGAGGTTTTCGTCGTTCCAGCGTTTGCAGAAGGGGCACTGAAAATCGCTGAACTCGGCGATCATCACGCGTGCGTTGCGGTTGCCTTCGACCGGTGCGTCCGAGACATCGATCTTGCCGGGCAGAATCTGGAAGCGAGCGGGTGTGCTGCTGGCGAGCGCCTGGATGTTCGCGGAGTAGCCTTCGAGCGAGGTGGGGCTGCCCTTCAGTTCGCGCTCAATAATCTCATCGAAGACCGCGCCAGGCTGGGCACCAACGACCAACTTGTTGTTGATCACGAAGGTGGGGGTGCCGTTAATACCGAGCGCGGCGCCACGCTGCAGCTGGTTGTTTATCAGCGCAACCTTGGCCTGCGAAGTCTCCTGGTTCTGCAGGCATTGGGTGAACTTCGCTTCGTCCATGCCGGCCTGTTTTGCGAAGCTTGCGAACGTGGCGATCAGCGTTTTCGCCGTAGAGAGAGGGGCAGTGTCCTCGGGCTTCAGGCTCTCGGTAGCGCCGGTGGCGGTGGTGACCGCCGCCGACCTGGGGGCGGCGGAATCGTCGCTCGTGTACCAGATCGTGAGCGAGATGATGATCGAGCCCAGGACCAGCGCCGCCGGCGAAAGGAAGTAAGTCCAGGCTGGTTGCGCCGCGCGAGGGGCCGGTGCAACGGCGGGTGCTGTCCGCGGTTCGTCGTCCAGTGGCTCTGTTGGAGCGTCGTCGTTCACGGTCCTATGGTGGCCTACCGCCGCCATGCGCGCGAGAGAGCGTCAGCGCGAAGCGTCGCGTCGCCGCAGGACGGCGAGTGTGAGGTCCTCCACGCGGATGAGGCCAGGGTCGTCGGCCTGGGCCTCGTCCACCCAGCGCTTCGCGTCGTTTCGCGGAAACCCGAGGGAGGCGATCGTCTCGACTGCATCGACCACGACGCGGCTCTGGACCATACGCTGAGCATCGACGGGCCTCTCCACGCCGCCATCCTGGAGCGCCGCTTCGGCCACCACCTTGCCCCGCAGCGTGGCGATGATCTTGTCCGCGCCGCGGGCACCCACACCGGGCAGGCGCGTGAGCGTGGCGCGGTCTTCCTGCTCAATCGCGCGGGCGATCGTACTCACCGAGACGTTCATTGCCTTGGCCGCCTTTGATGGGCCAATCCCCTCGACCGTCGTGAACTTGCGGAAGAAGTCCCGTTCGGCGCGGCGCAGGAAGCCGACGAGCACTGGCGCAGGCTGATTGGCTGTGGCGTGGTAGAAGATGTGCAGGCCGAGCTCGGGGAGGGCAGCTTCGTCCAGCCCATTCTCGCCCGCGATCTGCTGGAGCTCTGGCCAGAGAACGAGCGGGACGAGCACCTCGTAGCGCACGCCGGCCACGTCGACTTCGACGAGCGGTCCGGCAGCGTCCATACGGGCCAATTTGCCCTGGAGATGAGTAATCACATTCTCGTCCCTTCGCTGCTTGAACGTGACTCAGTATGTCGGCTGCGGGCGGCTCGAAGTAGTGGAGCAGCGCGTAGAATCGGCGAAAGACATTTTGGAGGCCAGGATGATTTCGAAAGCTGAACTTGCGACAGGAATCCGGTTCGCCGGCGAACGGGCTGCCGCCGCAGCCCTGAACACGAAGGATTGGGACCACCAGCTCGGGCATGAGTGGACTTCGCGGGCGGCCTTCAGCCACGTCGCAGCCACGGCCGCCGGTGCCTCGCGGCTCTACCCGGCGCTGGATGGCGGAACGCTTTCAACCCTGGGGGTGCCGCAGATGGCAGCGTCGAATGCGAAGGCAATCGACCGCATGGCAGACAAATCGCAGGAGGAGATTGTGCAGGCGATTCGCTCCGGGCATGAGGAATCGGCGACCTTCGTGGAAAGCCTCGACGAGGCGGATCTCGCGAAGGTGGTCTCGCTCGGCGGCTACGAGATGCCGAAGTCTGAGATCCTCGCGCAGATCTGGATCCACCACGCCATCGCTCATGCCTATGAAGCGAGCGCGCGGTGGCCCCTGCTGTGATGCGTGGTTAGGGGTGGAGTGGCGGATCGAACTCTAGCTGGTG
>JBDSEP010000184.1:0-4657 GCA_039919985.1 Tepidiformaceae bacterium
TGACCTCGACGCCTTCTCTCCGCCGCCTTCGGATAGTTCGCGCATGAGCCGGACCCCAAAGCGTCGCAACTGGGAGTCGCCCGCCAACGGGAGCTGGTTCTGGCGGATGTCAGTTCTCGTGGGCCTCGCGACGCTGCTTGGGCTTGCCGCCGTTTCCGCCGCCATGGTAATCATCCACGTTCCGCTACCGCACCGCGCCGAGGCTTCTCCGCAGTACGCCGGCCCCTGGGATTTTGCAGCAGACTCACTCTCACAACTGAACGGCATCGCCATCCAGGCCTGTGCCGCGGACCGCGGTTCGGCGAGCGCCGGGGCGGATTCTGCTGTCTGGGCAGTCCAGCAAGCGACGCTTCAGCGGCGCTACACAGCCCTCGCTAGCGGCTACGACCGGCACGTACGCGATGTAGTTGCAGACGGCGAGCGTCGGCCCTGGGACGTCCCTGCAGGTGCGCCGCCCCTGGCCACCGCAAAGGGTAGGGTCTGCCTGAAGCCGGGCGAAACGCCTGTCGCCGTCGCCGTCGTGCGGCCCGAAGACTTCGTGCACAAGAGCAACGTGCTTTCGGAAGCGGAGCTCGATTTAGCTGGACTGGCCGCTGGTTGGCCCCAGGGACCCGGGTGGTGGGACGACATGAAGGCCATCGTGTATTGCGAGAGCGGCCGGAACGTGTTTTCGCACAACACGAGCGATCCCAATGGCGGCAGTTACGGGCTCGCGCAGATGAACGGCCGTCAGCACTTTGACAAATCTGGCGAGAATTTCGACCTGCGCTTCGACCCGATCGTCAACCTTCGCACCGCGCTCTGGCTGCGCACGGTCCGTGGCTACTTCGGCGGGGGCGGCGGCTGGAGCTGCGCCGACAAGCTTGGGATCCGCTGACAAACGCGAGCTAACGCCTCTCGACGTTCGCGGCCTGCAGGGCCACTCTTGCTACGGTTCCAGCGGGTGGAAAACGAGGCCCGTACCCAACTTCGGATGGAAGAATGTTGATTTCTGAGGCATCCGTTCACCCTGGTCCGCGAGCAACATCACCGAGGCGATCCCCACAGGGTTGAGCATGAACGCTGTTTCCCCGGAGTGGGAGTCGAGAAACCCGAGGACTTCCTCTGTGTCGTGCGAATATTCCACCACTCCGGCGCGTAGGTCGTCGTCGTTGATCTCCCAGAGCGGTTCGAGAATGCCGTAGCGTAAAACGTTCGGCTGAATTGCGGCCCAGGCGTCGCTGCGTCCGGCCGGCAGGCGGCCAGCGTACACCGCGGCATCCTTGAGCTGGAGCAGATGCACGCTCCCCGGTTCCAGGCCCAAAGCGAGAATGTTGTCAGGATCGGCGGTAAGGGCCGACTCCAATTCGTTCCGACGTTGGCTGGCGTCGCCTACCAGCTTGATGCGGGCGATGGTGAACGCTGCGTCGAGCCGCTCTCGCCAGTCTGCGGGAGCGCGCCGGGCAAGCATCCGGTGGATTGGCCGGATGACGAGCCCCGGGTCGCTGGCGGCGACAATTGCCGTCATCGCGAATCGCGCCGGGTGGTCCCGTGGCAGCACCTGGGTGCTGGCCACTGAGTCGCGGTAGGTCACGGCGGTTTCATAGCGGTGGTGCCCATCGGCGATGTAAAAGCTTTCACTGAGCAGAGGCGCGAGCGAACGCATCTCGTAGCGGCCAGCCTCAATCACCCAGAGCCGGTGCGTCTCGCCGTCGATGCTCGTCCCTTCGAGATCTGGCGGTTTGCTTTGGATCATCAGGTTCAAGAACTGAACTAGCTGTCCCGCCCGGTCGCGAGCGATCATGAACACGGGGCTGAACTGCGTTTTTGTGGCCTCCAGGAGTTTCAGGCGGTCCGCCTTGGGGCCAGACATAGTGAACTCGTGGGGCTTCACAGCTCCCTCTTCCCAGGGCTGCGCCTCGACTTCGGCGAGCAACGCGCGTCGCGTGAACGCCTGGCCGCCTTCTTCGAACTCCTGTTCGTAGACGTAGAGCATGGGCACTGGGTCGCGTGCCAGAGCGCCCTCCGCCTGCCATTCGCGGAGCAGCCCAGCCACGTGCGCGTATCGCTCCTCGCCGCCATCCGCGAGCTCCAGCCGGACGGCATTGCGGACATTGCGGTGCGCGAGGGCCTGCTGCTGGGAAGGCGAAATCACGTCATACGGCGGCGCCAGCAGTTCGCTGATGGGGCCAGCGGCGGGCGTATAGCGGAGGCCTCGAAACGGCAATAGCTGGGGCATCTGCTCTCCTCCGGGAGCGCGTTTGTTCCAGCGCCCCCGCATACCTAAGATCGAAGCACCGAATGCACTCGTACTGTGTCTTTTGCAACATTGTAGCCGGGCGTGAGCCGGGCACCGTCATCTACGAAGATGACGAGATCGTGGTACTGCGAAATATTCTTCGCTGGGTCCCTGTGATGCTGTTGGCCATGACGAAGCGGCACACCACGCAGTCAGAACTGTGGGAAGACATCGCCAAAGTCGGCAAGGTGGCTGCGGAGATTGGCAAGGAGCACTGCCCGAACGGCTTTCGCCTGGTCTCCAACTTTGGCTACGACGCCATGCAGAGCCAGGAGCACGGCCATCTGCACATCATCGGCGGCACATTCTTGGGCCACTACGTCGGCTGATCGCCCGCCAGCGCCGTCTGCTGCGCTTCGAAAAGCTGGGCAATCCCGGCCTTCGCCAGGTCCATCAGCGCATCCATCCCCGAGCGACTGAAAGGCTTTCCCTCGGCCGTGCCTTGCACCTCCACGAAGGCGTCCTCGCCAGTCATCACCACGTTGAAGTCCACCTCGGCGGTGGAATCCTCTTCGTAGCAGAGGTCGAGCATCGGCACGCCTTTGATGATCCCGACAGAAACTGCCGCCACCGGTGACTGGATCACCGCCGGGGAGACCGTCCCGGCCTTGACGAGCTTGCCGATGGCAATCTGAAGGGCGACGTACGCCCCGGTGATGGAGGCCGTTCGCGTGCCGCCATCCGCCTGGAGGACATCGCAATCCACCGTGATCGTGCGCTGGCCAAGCATTTCGAGATTAACCACTCCTCGAAGTGAGCGCCCCACAAGCCGCTGAATCTCTTGCGTGCGACCCCCCGGACGTCCGCGTTCGACTTCACGCTGGCTGCGAGTGTGCGTCGCTCGCGGGAGCATCGAATACTCCGCCGTCACCCAGCCGCTCGGCGTATTGCGCAGGAACCCGGGCTGGCGGTCCTCAACGCTGGCCGCACAGAGCACGCGGGTGCGTCCAAACTCCACGATGCAGCTGCCTTCGGCGAAGTCGAGAACGTTAGTGGATATGCGTACCAGACGCAGCTGGCTGGCGTTGCGTCCGTCGATACGAGATGTCATGGGGATCTCCGTTCAAAGTGCGCGCGGTAGGTTCCGGGCGCGCCCGCTCACCGTAACTGCATCGTGGAACACGGGCGAACCTACCGCTGCGTGGTCACCCAAAGGCGCTTGCCATCGGACTTCACCGTGACGCGGCCGGAAAGGTCCGTTCGGAGGGTTTGCACGCCCGCGAGAGCGTCCACGGTCTGAGGCGCGGGGTGCCCGAAGCGATTCTTCGCGCCGACAGAGATGACCGCGACCGAAGGATGGACTGCGCTGAAGAACACTGGATCCGTTGTCTTCGAACCGTGATGCGGAACCTTGAGTACGTCCGCGGTCACGTCCGTCGTTTCCATCAGCGCTTGTTGGACTGGCGCTTCCGCGTCACCGGTCAGCAGAAATCGGGTAGTGCCGTAGGAGACGCGCAGGATCATCGAGGTGTTATTCAGCGCCTTCTCCGGATAGCCGGCGGGTGGCCAAAGCAGTTCGAAACGAACCCCATCGGCCTCGAAGGAATCGCCGGCGTGGACTTCAACACGATGTGCCGCCAGCCGCCGGTATTCGCCGTAGGCGAGGATTTCGCCGGTTACCCCAGTATCTCGCTCCGTCCCAACGGAGTACCGATCGAGAATCGCTGGCAGACCAGCGATATGGTCTTCCTGCGGGTGAGTTACGAAGACACCGTCAATTCGCCTCTGCCAGTGCGGAAGGACCGCGCCCAGCTGTCTCGCCAGCTCGACGCCACTTGGCCCGCCATCCACCAGGAACCGCTTGCCGTGCGGTGTGGTGAGGAGGATAGCGTCGCCCTGTCCCACGTCGAGGACGGTCATCTCGAGCATTCCCGGGCCGCGGGCGGGCAAGAAGCTAATGGGGATGGCGAGCACTGCGACTGCGCCGACGGCGGCACCCAGGAGCAGTCGCCGACGTCGCTGCGTTTCGGCTCGTAGCAAACGCAGCGGTACGGCTGGGGCGAGCCGCCGATAGGCCGGCCATCCGAATGCCGCCAACGCGACGTAGCCAACGAAGGCCGCCCCTGCGGGGAGGTCTGGCACCGAGATGGCCGCGAACGGTAGCATTGCCGCGTCCCTCGCCAACGAGGTAATGAAAGCGAGTGGATAGTAGGCGAACACGCCAACTGCCTCGCCGGCTGACTGGGAAATGAGGCCGACGATCGCGGCGGCCGCGCTCAGCCAGAACGCCACCACGAACGCGGGCTCGACGACAACGTTAGCCAGTGGCCCGATGAGCGAGACCTGTCCGAAGTTGAGCCACGTGATCGGGAGCGTGGCGAGCGTTGCAGAGAGCGTGATGGCCGCAACGTCGCTCGCCAGGCCAGGTACGAGCCCCCG
>JBDSEP010000210.1:0-4665 GCA_039919985.1 Tepidiformaceae bacterium
CGTAAAAGGCTCGAACCGCTTCTAGGTCGCTTCGTTCAAGCTCTCGCGCCAGTTGGCCAACTGTGGCCACCCCGTCGATCTTCGAGAGTACGTTCCAGTCCGCAGCCGTGATAGTCATCGATTCGGCCGGCAGCTTCGTCGCTAGTCGCGGCACAACATCCGGCGAAGGAATCACGCGGCGCAGCATCTCCCGTTCCGAAACCTGGCGAGAACCCTCCGCCAGCAAC
Source organism: Tepidiformaceae bacterium (assembly GCA_039919985.1). Taxonomy (GTDB): domain Bacteria; phylum Chloroflexota; class Dehalococcoidia; order Tepidiformales; family Tepidiformaceae; genus PNKC01. The sequence continues at coordinate 228 of JBDSEP010000210.1, forward strand.
TGCTCGAGCGGGGCGGTGATGCTTATCTCTGGCGGCAAGATGCCCGGCTCGAACCGGAAGCTTCCGCTCGCCCAACCCAGCGCCGTCGAAACCGCCGCGTCACCGAACACCGCGTCCGCGGTTGCGTGGACCACCATCCCGGAGCGCATGAAGAGGTGCGCCACGTCGGGCCCCGATCTGAGTTCCAACCGGCCACTCTGTTCGCCAGCGGCAAGCATCTTCAACAGCTGCCTGAGCGGCAGTTGGGCGAGACTCCCGGAAAGTCCTTCGGACATTGCATTGCTCCTACTGGGTTGCCGCCACTCGGCGGGTTACGGCGTTTCCGCCTGGATGATCGTCCACGCCCGATGCGCGTTCTGGTCCAACGCGGCCGGGGCCACAAGCTGTTTCCTCTCGATTTTGCTGCTCGCAAGGCGCTTCTGGACGCGTGAATCTTTCTGCCATCTGTTCAGTACCACCTCGGCCGTCATACGCACCGTCGCCACGTCTACTCCGGGTTCACAAACAATGAAGACGACTGCGTCGCCAATATCGTGGGCCAGCAACCGCCACGAATCGAACACGAAATCCATTCGCGGGCAACCCCGCCCACTCGCCTCCAGGGCCAGCAACGCGCGCCCGACCTCTCGGCCAATCGCGCTCATCGCAACTGTCGCCAGCACCGCCGGATCGGAAGCAACGATCACGTCGCCACGGTTATCACATACGAAGGCGCCGCCCACGTGTGGGATATCGCAGAACTGCTGAAGCTCTTTCTCCACGGCTGCTCCTTTTCACGCGACGAACTCGCGTACATCCTCAGCCAGCTGCCAGCGCGCGATTACCGCGCCGTGCTTTTCAGAAGTGCCCGCCAATCGGATTCGAACCTTCTCCTCGAAGTCGGCGCGCTTCAACTGGAATGCCAGCTTGGCCACCGTGTCACCGAGACAGGCACCGAGCGCCTTGCTGAATTCGGCGGGCAGCGGCCCTTCGAAATATATCGTCTGATCCTTGTACTCGAACTCGGCGGCGAACGGATCGAGGAACGGGTAGGTGTTCGCACGCGAAACAAGCACCTCGCGAAGCGCCGTCCGGAATTTGCCGCTCGCCCCCACTTCGTCGGCGGCCGCTTCGATGCCCGCGCACACCTCGGACCAGAACGCCAGCAACGGGGATGTATCGGCCCCCGCACCAACAGGCACCGCCGTTTCGGTGATCGGCTCCTGAGAGTCGGGCACACGGTAAACGTTGAACGTGCCGCCCAGTGTTGCCACAGACTGCACAACCTCCGAGCGGGCACTCACGCCAGTTAGAGATTCCGTCGGCGAACTGAATACGCTTTCGATCGGCTCTCCGCCTCGTAGGAGCACCATTGCGGTTCCCGCGCCCCCGGAGAGGATGATCTCCACGTACCCGGTCAGCGCGTCCTGTTGGAGCTTCGTAAACAGCCGCTCCAGGCTGGTGAAGCTGCTCGTCAAGTCCTTGTAGAGGGGTCGGGCGTCGAGCACCTGCGCCACCAGTTCCACTACTTCGGGTGGCGCCGCGTCCACGTCCAGGGTGCCGTTCTTGTTCACGGACTTCGCTGCTATCGCCTCCGCCGCGCCGCTCCCAACCATGCGCTCGTCTCCGCACTCTTCGAGGGCGTTGATGAGCGCTCCGCGCACCAGGAAGAGCACCCCCTGGTAACCCGGGAAGCTCAACCTTACGAATCCAGAGAGCCCGCGCTCCTGCTGGTCCGCCAGCAACTCCCCAAACGAGGTGAAGGAGGTGTTGAGGTTGGCGTAAACGCTGCGTTCCTTCGGAAGAATCATGGCTTTCGTCTCCGTATGCGCGGTGGCGCGGTGCGCGTCAATGGTATCGCCGGGCAATCGCCCGGATTGCAGAGGCAACGTTCGTTGATGAGGCGCCCCGTGTGAGCGAGACAAGGGCGTAATAATCAGGCCCGGCGATAATCACCGAATCTCCGCCCGGGCCTGAAAGCGAAATCTGTTCGAGGCGGCTCGTGGCCACCGTCCGTCCCATGCCTCGCCGGTCGCCGTCTTCGGTCATCGCTTCCGCGCGCTGGGCGAGGAAGCGAGTCAGCGCCGCTTCTTTGCGAGAATCCGCCTTCCCGCTGGACACCGCTACTTCGCCCTCTCGCCCGCAGATCGTGACGTCACCCACTCCCGGCGCCAGCGTAATTGCGCTGACCATTCGCTGGGCTACAGCGGTGCTAAGTTCGATGGCGGGCTGTTCAGTCATGCTCTACTACTCCTTCCAGCGCCACCGCCTCAGGCGGCCGACTGCCGACGTTGCCGTAGCCGTTCGATGGCCGAACGGAGGCTCGACTGCATGCGCCGTAGGGATTCCGCGAGCTGGCCTACCTCGTTGTTTCCATCAACATCGATGGTCACGTCGAGTTCGCCGAGACTCATGCGGTCCGCCACTTCCACCAGGTGGGCAATCGGCCCCGTAATGGTCCGAGAGACCACGAAAGCAAGCGCCAAAGCGATCGCCACCCCGGCGAGTGCAATGCCCTCGGTCCAGTAGAGGTCTTGTCGAGCACTGTCGGCCCGCTGCTGGAAGCTCGTCTGGAGGCTAGCTTGAGCGCCCTTCAAAAGCGCCGCCGATTGGTCCGCCGCGCGAGACCCCACGAGGAAGTCCATCGTCGGCGCGATCGGTTGGGAGGCGAGGACGTAATCATCCAGTCCACCTGCGAAGCTTTCGCGCGCCGACACGCTGCGCTGCAGAATTGGCCGTAAGCTCGCTTCCAGACCCGGATTCGCCGCCATCGCTGTCTCGAGGCTGCGCACCATCGCGTCGCCTTCCACTTTGGCCACTTCCAGTTGCCCCGCAATGAATCGCTGCTGGCCCTCTGTCGCGGCCACTCCGCGCCGCTTCAGGAACACTGTGATCGCCCCGCTTCGCGCTTGGCCGAGCGCTTCGGTCATGCGAGGTAGGGATTCCGTCAGCGCAGTGATGACGCTACGCGTGTCCACATTCGGGTCGGTGACCAGGTCCGATTTCACCACCACCGTGTCGATGAGCGGAACAATGCCGGAGCTAATCAGGTGAGTGTGTGCGGCGGCGTTCGTAGTCGGATCAGCGTCCGCGGGCGTCGCCTTCAGCGCGCTCCACTGCTCGGTAACGGCCGCCAACAGAGTGGCCGTGGCGAAGGAGTTCCCCGTCTTCGCATCCTGCTTGCGCAGCGCCTCAAGGGCCGTCTGCACCGCAGCGGCCGATTGGTCGAGAGCCGCCTGGGACGCCGGTTCGCCGTTCAACACCCGAAGCGCAAGTGCCCGGTGGTTCTGCACCTCGGTCATGAGCGTGACTACCGAGGCGATGTAATTAATGCCTTCGGTCTCTGAGTCTGCTCTCGAAATATCTGCCTGCCGCGACTGATACTGCACAAAGACCAGCGCCACGATGGGGATGCAGAGCACCAGCACCAGAACCGCAAGTTTGTTCGCAATCTTCAGGTCACCAAATTTGGAAAATCCCACCGGTAAGCGCATGTTGTCCTCCACAATGCGACGCTCGCTCCTCCCGCCGTTGCCCACAGCAGTACCGGACGAACGAAGGTCTATCTGCTATGTCGGCGCGAATCTGGGTGAGAAATAGAGGAACCTTGCCGAATGGCCCTTGCAATTCCCTGCATCGCCAGCCGCCCGGTCACGTGCAAAGTCCATCCGGCCGCGCAATAATCAGCACGTCTGGGTAGGGAACCCCGGCGGAAAGGGCTGACCTGCGTCGGCCCTTTCGCTTTGCATGGTCACGCCGGCTTACTCCGCGGGCAGTTTCGTGAGCGCGTACTCCAGCGCATCCGCCAACGCCAGCCAACTCGCCTCGATGATGTCGGTGCTCGAACCAACGGTCGTCCAGTAGCGCGTGCCGTCCGTGCTCTCGATGAGTACCCGCGTCTTCGCCCCGGTTGCTGCCTGGCTATCCAAAATGCGCACCTTGTAGTCCACCAGTTTTACGTCCGCGAGGTGAGGGTAGAACTCCACGAGACCCTTGCGCGCGGCGCTGTCCAGGGCGTTCACCGGGCCATTCCCTTCGGCCGCGGTGTGCTGGAGTACGCCATCCACCCGTACTTTCACCATCGCTTCCGCCAGCATCTCGTTCAGCCCGTCTCGCCCATGACTTCGCGCCCGCCGTTCGACAATCACGAAGTCCTCGAGCTCAAAAGGCGCGACATAGCCGGGAAGCGTGCGCCGCACCAGCAGTTCGAACGAAGCCTCCGCACCTTCGTACTGGTATCCCTGCGATTCCTTCTCTTTCACGGTCTCGAGCAGTCGCTTGATCTCCTCCTGGGTTAGCGGGTAATTGATCCCCAACTCTTGGAGCTTCATTAACAGGTTCCGCTGCCCCGAAAGCTCGGAGACGAGCACCCGAGAGCTGTTTCCCACGAGGCCCGGATCGATGTGCTGATAGGCGCGCTCGTCCTTCATGATCCCGGCAACGTGATACCCAGCCTTAT
>JBDSEP010000229.1:0-2829 GCA_039919985.1 Tepidiformaceae bacterium
GGCAAGCCTAACGGCCTCGTCGTTGTAGCCGCGGGCGCGGAGGCCGCCTTCTTCGCCCCGCGCGCCATCCGCGAACTGCCCATGGTGGGACCTAAGACCGCCGCCACCCTGGCCTCACTCGGCGTTCACACCATCGGCGACCTTGCGGCGCTCCCCCTCGGTGTGCTTGAGGCTCGTTTCGGCCGTCACGGCGCCGAGCTCCACCTGCGCGCTCACGGCATCTACGAGGCACCCGTACTCTCAGGTCGGGGCGAAGCCAAGTCCATCAGCCGCGAGACCACCTTCGGCGATGACGAGCCGGACGGTGCGCGCCTCCGCGGAGTGTTGCTCGGACACGCAGAGCGCATCGCGGCCGACCTCCAGCGCGAGCGCCGCGCGGCTCGCACGGTCACCCTGAAACTCCGCTTCCCGCCCTTCGAGACGCTTACTCGCTCCGCCACCAGTCCACATCCCCTCCACCTCGCCGGCGAACTCTTCGAGTCCGGTGCTGCACTCTTCGAACGAGCCTGGGCGGAAAACGCCCGACGTCCCGTCCGGCTAGTTGGCCTCGGGGCAACAAACCTCCAGGAGCGCGCCCAGCAGCTTCGCCTCGGCGAAACCATGCAGGCCGACGAGCTCGCCACCGCGCTCTCGGGCCTCCGAGAACGCTTCGGCGATGGGGTGATTGGCCGGGCAGCGGAGATCGGCCATCGCCGGGGTGCCCCGCACCGTCTCCCTGACTCCGATTGACACGTCTCGGCGCGGCTGGAAGGATTGGAAACCTTACTGAGGTTTACACACATGGCCGAACCATCCCCTCCCGCCCGCCAGAGTTGGCTCACCCTCGGTGCAGCCAGCAATCTGCTCGGCGTGAGCGAGTCCACTATCCGCCGCTGGGCGGATGCCGGGGAGATAGGCTCGTTTCGGACCCCCGGCGGGCACCGCCGCATTCTCGAAGACGACCTCAAGCGCTTCCTCGCCTCCACACCCGGCCCAGCCCCCGCCCGCGACACCGATCGCATCAGCGATATCGCCCTCGCCCGCGTAAAGCGCCGAATTAGCCGCGGCCGCCAAACGCACTCCATGGACGCCTTCATCACACTCTCGGAAGATGTGCGCGACCGCCTCCGCCTGATGGGCCGCCAACTTGTCGATCTCTTCGCCCGCTACATCGCCTCCGATTCCAAGAAAGAGCGCTTCACTGAGGATGCTCGCACCATTGGCCACGAATACGGCCGCACGCTTGTAGGCTCCGGCGTTCGTCTTACAGTTGCCGTCAGCACTTTCAACAGCATGCGCCGTTCGCTCGAAGAGACCGCCTCCCAGATCGCCAGCGAGGCTGGCCTCTCTACCGAGGACGCAGTCGTCGCCATCGAAAACATCCTGGACCTCGCGGATGTCGTGATGGAGGGCATGGCCCAGGTCTACGAGACCGCCCCATCAAGCTCCTGACGACACCGACCCTTACGGGGCCGGGTCCATCAACTCATTGAATCCGTACCGCTCGTACGGTCCGATGACAATGATCTCGAACACCCCTATGCCTTCCCGCCCGCCCGCCGTCACCTGCGAAAGAGTCTGCACGTGCAGATTTGTCATTGGGTTCTCCTCCGCCAGGACGTACTCACCGCCATCTTGCTCATCCGGGCCAACCCACATCCCATGCCCCCACTTCGGCTCGCCGTAGCCGATACCCTTCATCAAAAAGTGGTAGAGCGGTGTGAAGGTCACTTCCATCGGCTCGCCCTCGCCAGGAGTCAGCCGAATCTTCGATCCGGTGGCAATCCAGCGGGTGCCCTTTTCGAACTTGAGCTCGTGCGAGACCACGGCCCTCGTCGCGGAGGCCTCCGGGTAAGGCGTTAATATCTCGCCCGATTCGTGCCACCGCGTGCCATCTGGGAGTTCCGACGTGGTGAAAAGGGTGCAGCGGTCTTCGAAGTTTAGTGGCGCCCAGTTCCAGTAGAACTGCGGGGCTGCCGTGATCGGTGCTCCGCGCGGATCCCGCCCTCCCACGTTTCGGATACCCCACGAATGATCGCGCGATCCCCACCACGCGTCTGGGTTCACCTCGAAGCTCTCGCCGTCGATCGTGATCGTCCCGCTCCAGGCGCCGTGCTGCGTCATTCGCGTGTAATCCATGGAAAGCAGCGGCCCGCTGCGCCGCAGGAAGTGCGGCTCTTCCATCGGCAAAGACCGGGCCTCAAAGGTAAGCTCCGCGCTGATCCCCCACTCGTTCGGGGCGACCGTCACTCGCACCCGCCTGAGAGGTTCCAACACCTCTACCGAAATCGCTCCTGCCGCCGTATTCATGCGGTCGGACCCAAGCGCGCGCGAGGCCCGCACGAACCGCTGACGCCCGTTACGCACCACGCTGAATGCACAATCGAACACTCCGAGGTTGGGGTACAGCCCCATCGCCACGGCGAAATAGACTTCGCCGTCCCGCCGGTAGCCGTTGAAAAAGTAGCGATCGTAGAAGTTTCGGTCGCTCGTGCCCACGGTGTCGAAGGTGTACGGCGTTTGGTGCGTCAGATATTCGTCGGCGGGTGTCAGCGGCACGATCTCTCCAAGTCCCTGTTTCCGCCGAGACTACGCAGATGGCTCTGACACGGCAACCAGCACGACCCGCCCTCGCCGACGGTCGCCGCGCCGTAGCCCTCGAACGTCGCTGGGCACGCCGCCGACTCAGCTGTATGCGCCGCCAGCAGAATGCTCGCCTTCGCCTGCGTACTGTTTCATCGTCACCAACCCCCATTCGAAGCACGAGAGAGCAAGCACTTCCCCTCAGGTGTTGCGGGCGGTTCGTCGACCGGGATGAGACGAGGATTGGAATGCTCCCATGATCAATCC
>JBDSEP010000261.1:0-10693 GCA_039919985.1 Tepidiformaceae bacterium
TGGGTGGACCGTTCGATCCGTGGCTCCTGAATCCCGAACTCTCGCGGCGGCTGCGCGGTCTTGGAGCCATGCTCTGGGAGCGTACGTCGCTGGACCGCGGCCTCGTCGAGCTCGCGATTTCGATCACTGGCAAAGTCTGGGAGGCGAACGTAGAGTGGGTCGCCCACGCGCCTCGGGCCGTCGAATACGGCGTTCCTCAGTCCGTCATGGACGACGTCCTCGTCGGTCAGCGACCCAACGGAACGCCTGAGCAACAGCTGATCTACGACGTCTGCATCGCCATGCACACCGATCACCGCCTCGCTCGCGACCTCTACGACAAGGCGGTGGCCGCCTTCGGTGAGCGTGGCCTCGCCGAGATCATGGCCATCATCGGCTTCTACACCCTCGTCTCAATGACCCTCAACGCCTTCGAGGTGCAAGTAGCGCCCGGCGTCACCGCCCCCTTCTCCCGCGAGCCATAAACTTCCGTCCGGCAACCGCCTCCCACGATGCCGAGTTGCCACAACCTTAGCCTTCACGACACGATTTGGTCATCGTGGTCTTCCCAAAACGGCGAAGGCGGCTGTGTTCAACAGCCGCCTTCGAATGTTTGGTCGTGGGGTCGCGTTCAGGCCACCGCAGAGGTCTCCGCCACCGTGATTGCCGTTGGCTGCAATCCGGCCGGTTGGCTGGCCTCAGCCTGGTGCAATCGAGACCGGTTCGGAAGGAAGATGGCCGCCGCCAACATCGGAATCAGCAGGACTGCCGCGCCGATAAGGAAGCCATTGCCGACCGCATCCACGAAGGCAGTGTTGGCGACAGCCAGCAACCGAGCGGCCGCCTCTGCTGGCATTGAGTTCGCGAGCGCGGCAGCAATCCCGATGCCTTCCCCTGCGGCGTGAGCCGTGTCCGCGGGAACCGAGCCCCCAAGCGCTCGATCGATGTTTGCTCGGTACATGCTGTTTACCAGGCTGCCCATTGCGGCGATGCCCAGAGCGGCGCCGAGTTCCCGACTGACGTCGTTCACCGCAGAAGCAACACCAGCCTGGTCCACTGGTACAGCTGCCATGACGGTGTCGGTGAGGGGAACCAGGCCCAGACCGCCGGCAAGCCCGAAGAGGCACATGGTGGCCACGATTTGCAGTGTGCTGGTTTCGACGCTGAGTTGCGAGAGGAGTGCCATGCCAAGGGCAAGCGATGCCATGGCCGAAATGACGAGTACCTTTGGACCGACCCGCTTTACGAACATGGCGGACAGCGGGGCGCCGACGCCCATTGCAATGGCACAAGGGACACCGAGGAGGCCGGCTACCAACGCGCTTCGTCCTTGCACCAGCTGATAGAACTGGGTGAGGAAAAAGAACGTCACGGTAACGGTGAAAAAGACGAGGCCGATGATCACGACCGCTGTCGTGAAGTCTCGCTGCTTGAAGAAGTGCAGGGGCAGCATTGGGTCGGAGGCGTGGGCCTCCACCAACACGAACGCCGTGAGCATGATGGCCGAGACGATGCCCGCCGTTACGACGACCTGCGCGGTCCAGCCGGCTTCGCCTCCGGAGATGATGGCGTACACCAATGAGGTGAGGGCGGCGGTGCCCAGGACGGCGCCGGGGATGTCGATGCGTCGCTTCCGCTCGTCGCGTGATTCGGGCACAACGGCGAGTCCGCCAAGAATGAGTGCCACGGCGGGCAGGTGAAGCCAGAACACGGTTTGCCATTGGGCCGCGTCCACGATGTAGCCTCCGAGCACGGGACCGAAGCCCATGGCCAGCCCGGTGACCCCCGTCCAGATGCCGATGGCCTTTGCTCGACTGTCACGTGGGAACACCGAGGTGATGATGGAAAGCGTCGTTGGCATCACAAACGCGCCGCCCAGTCCCTGAATCGCTCGTCCCAATATGAGTTGATTGGCACTGGTAGACAGCGCGGCCGTTGTGGCGCCTGCTGCGAAAATCACCATGCCGATAGCGAACCAGCGCTTTCGGCCGAAGATGTCGGCGACCGCGCCGCCGACGAGGAGCAGACCGGCGAGCATGAGAATATAGCTGTCGACGATCCATTGCAGATTCGAAGTCGTCGCGTGCAGGTCGCGAGCGATCGACGGTAGGGCAGTGTTGACGATGGTGTTGTCTGCGAACAGGACGAACGTTGCGAAGGACATGATGGCGAGCACCAGCCAGCGCCGGGGATGACCTGTCTCGTCGGTTCTAAGGGCTGTGGGGCGAGTGACTGCTTTGGTTGCCATTGCGGCACCTCTCTTTTTGGGATGCCCCGATAATCCGTTGGCCGAGAACGGCTGGAATCGCCCGCACGGGTGAACGCGAGGGGTGATCCTTCCAGGCGGTGAGCGGGTGAGCAGTGAGGAGACTTGGGCACTCATCGGCCATACAAGGCGTCACGGCCCGGCAAGTTGCCAATCCTTGCTCGGCTGCGAACGGTGGCACGCACGACAATTCGCGCCTGGAAAGGCGGACAGCCGGGCGGGTCAGCCCACCGCTCTATTGACGAGAGCTCCCGCTATGGCGAATCGCTAAACCAGTCCACGCTCTCGCGCACTTCGCACTGCTTGCCCACGACTGTGTACATCGAGTTTCGCGTACACGCTGCGAAGATGACTCTTGACGGTATCGAGGGAGATGACGAGTTCGTCCGCGATTTCTCGGTTGAACGACCCGAGAGCGAGCAGCCTCAGCACCTCTAATTCGCGCGCGCTAAGGTCGTCAGGTCGCGTTGCGAGGCGCGGCCGACGTTCATCGATGTTTCCGCCCGCAGCAAGGAGCAGCCGCAATGCGTAGGGAGCGTGGGCCCCGGCCGACGCCGACTTCCGCAGAAGCGACAACGCTGGCTCGCCCTCATCCAAGATGACCCGCACATATCGTTCGCGTTCGGCCAGTGGTAGCAGCCGCCCGAAGGCGATCAGTGCTGAGCGTTCATCACCTTCGCGCCAGAGTGCACAAGCCTCGATCACTTGTGCCTCGAGTGTGCGTCCGTGGCGGCCCGCCGCGTAGGCGGCGTCCGCTACGCGTCTCAAGAGCGGAATCGCTTCCTTAGCGCGCCCGGAAACAACGAGAACCCGGGCGTAAACGAGGCACGGGTACTCCAGGGCAAAGGTTGGCTGCGTCTCGGGTGACAGGGTCGAGGATTCAGCCCACCTTTCGGCAATCGCCGGAAGACCGAGAAGGAAATGGAGGTGCGCTACGAGTGCCGGGAAGAACAGCTGGCCCTGCACCGTCTCCACGCCCTTGATGCGTCCTTCAAGGAGGTGGAGCGAGGCGAGCGCTTCCTCGCGGCGCCCGTCTGCGTTCTGTATGAGCACAAGCGATGCCTCCGGCGGAAAGAACAGACCGGCACTAGCGCCCGGTGCGCCAAGCGAAATGCAACGTTGGGCCTCTTCCTCTGCTTCGTCCAGCTCTCCCCGTTGGTAGAACAGTTCGGCTGCAACTCCGTGCAACATGCCTGCGGACGGGAGGGCGTTTCGCTCGTAGGCACGCTTCAGCGAAGCCTCCAGGTGATCACTCGCGGCATTTAGATGCCCCGAAAGTGCCAGGCGATAGAACTCGAGGACCAACAGAGCATTGGCCGCTGCCGGATGGCCCTTCTCAAAACAGTTGGTCGCCGCGTCCCGGAGTTCGGACTCGCGGTTTGGCGCCCAGGCATCGTGGAGCACCAGCTGACGGAACATTCTCAGCCACGGCTGAGTCGAGTCGGCTTGTGGTAGAAGCGTTGCTGAATGATCGACGAGCGCAAGTGCTGCCTCGGGATCGCCCCTGAAGCGCGCGATATACGCGCGGACGAGGTTTAGGACTCCGCCGTAATGCACCTTCTCCGTGTCCGTGAGTTCAACAGCTGCAGGCGTCCTTTCCTCGAGGACATCCTCCACGCACTGAGCCAGGTCTGCCGCTTCTGTAACCCTGCCCGCTAAAGCGCGAGCGAAGGCGAGCGGCAAGGCTGCCCAGGGTCTGCGTTCGACCTCCTGATGGGAAACGGCCTCCATCCACCGATCGAAAACGGGGGTAAATATGTCCCCACGAAGCGTCGCTGCTGGCAATACGCGCTCGATGATCGTAAACGCCCAGCCTTGATCGCCTGACGCCACAGCGTATGGCACCGCCTCTTCGAGTAGCCCGTCCGACACGAACCATTCAGAGGCGCGCCGATTGAGACTGGCGATATTCTCGGGCTCCCGCTCCGCCAACATCCCGCGGAGGAAGTCGCGGAACAGGTGGTGATAGCGAAACCACCCGTCGGCATCATCGAGCGCAACGGTGAAGAGGCTTGCACGGTTCAGCGCAGTCAAGCGCGCCCCGCCCGACGGCGTGAGCGTTACCGCGTCGCAGAGCGGACCCGTCATCCGATCGAGCACGGACGTTTGAACCAGGAAAGCCTGCGTTTGTTCGTCCTGAGCGCCGAAAACCTCTTCCGCCAGGTAGTCGAAAACAAACCGCTGCGACCCGCTAAATGTGCGGATAAACCGATCAGGATTGTCCTTACCTTTGACCGACAGCGCCGCGAGTTGGAGTGCGGCCGCCCATCCTTCGGTCCGGGACTCGAGTGTTGCTAACTGCTCTGCCGTGAGGTTCAACTGCTCCAAGTCGTTGAAGAGTCCCCGGGTCTCCTCAACCGTGAACCGCAGGTCGTCCGCAGCGACCTCGAATAGGCGGCCCCGCGCCCGCAAGCGTGCCAGCGGAACGTTCGGGTTGCGTCGACTGCCGAGCACGACATGCATGTCCGATGGCATGCGCTCGAGAAGGAATTGAACCGCTGCGTCGATCCGGGACGACTCGATCAGATGATAATCGTCCAGGATCAAGACAACTGGGCTTCCCTCCGCTAATGAGCGGTTCGAGATGTGGGCGACCAGTGCCTCGAGCGTTAGCTGATCGCCGACACCCGGCACGTCCCCGAACGCGTGGCAAAGTGCCTCTTGGAGGTAACGGCCGAAGGTCTGCGGATCGCTATCAAATTCGTCCAGCGAAACCCAACCGACCGTCGCACGGTGGCCGAGCCACTCGTACCACTCGACGAGAAGCGTTGTCTTTCCAAAGCCAGCAGGAGCTGACACAAGCGTGAGTGGCACGTCGAGCACTCGTGCGGCACCCGCAGAGAGCCGCGAACGCTCAAGCGACGAGGGGCGCGTGCGGGGCGGCTGAAGCTTTGTCGCGAGTATCTGCACCGAACCCGAGGGCATGCGTATTTCCTCCGACTTCCCGACCTTGCGGAAGTATGCACCGGGCGCCGACTAGCGACGTTCACCCTCCCCGTTCACCCGTCCGTGTGATGCGAAGAGGACCGCCCGGTCCGAGGGTTTGAGACAACTGAACCGCAGCATGCAAGGAGATAAGTGATGGTATTGGCAACCTGGTGGTATGAGGACGGGCAGTCGGCTTTAGAACTGCCTGCGGGCTTTATCGTGCAGTCGCCCCTGGACGACGAGACGCTGATTTCACTAACGGGGCTGTCCCCAGAAGAGATCCAACGACGAAGAGCCGACGGGCATCGGCCCTACATTACTCGGGTGGACGGAGCGGCCGCAGCGTACGGATGGGTGGGAACGCGGACTTGCTCGATCGGCGAGCTTGACCTGAGTTTCGATCTACCCCCCGGCAACAGGTATCTCTGGGACTTCGGCACTCTTCCAGCGTTCCGGGGGCGGGGGATCTATCCCCACATGCTCGCTGAGATCGTTCGTCGCGAATGCCCTCCTGCGGTGCGGTTTTGGGTAATTCATGCTCCCGAGAACCTACCCTCCGGTGTTGGAATCGCCCGCGCGGGCTTCACATCGGTCGCTGAACTGTCGTTTACCGACGGGGGCCTGCCGGCTCTGACCTCCGTCGGGGATGTCCGACGGGCGAACGCGGCGGCAGAGTTGTTGGGACTTTCCCTTGTCTCCGTCGAACTGGACGCATGCTGGGCGTGTGGCGGCTCGTGCAAACATCACGCGGAGGAGAATGGCGAGTGCAACTGCGCGGTCTTGCCTCTTCCCTCAGTCTTGCTGCATGGTCCTGATATTGCCGGGAGCGAGGATCGCCTTGACGTCAACGCGCGGGAAGCTGAGGGAGCGTCCACGGGATCGGCCTCTCACGAGCTCGCAGCAGCGCCTTCGGGCGCTCCTCCCGGGCGACGAAAGGTTGGGAGCTACGGTCGGCTTGCGTCGGCAATCGCGGCTGTCCGCAGATCCACCCGCGCTACCGGGCATCAGGCTCGTGGAGCGTCTCACCCGGGAGAGTCAGCGAGAAGCGAGCGAGCACCCCGTGCAACCCATCGGACTGGTCCGGTCGTCGTCGCGAGTGTGCTCGTAGGACTCCTCGCGGCTGCTGGCGCTGTCTTGGGTCCCTTAGGAGGAGCGCGCGAGAACACCATCAGTGGTGGGGCGCTACTTGGAATCGCTCTAGGGTGGGCCGCACTGGGTGCACTCTCGGTCCGCTCCACTGATCAGCCCCAGCGCTGGGCGACTGCGTCAGCATTCCTAACGGCGAGTACGGCTGCACTGCCTGCTTATCTGGCAAGGAGCGGTGACTCACGATTGGATTGGTTGGCTCTGGCCGCCCTGTGCTTTAGCACTTGTTGTTTGGATGACCTTCCAGGCCCGCCGACATATGCGCAGCCGCGTCGGACTTGGAGTGCTCTATGCGGTTTTCGGGCTAGCTGCGATCGCCGCCCTAGGAGGAGGCGTTGAAACCTTCAAGGAGTCACGTGACCATCGGGCTTTGGCCATGCCCGGCGAACTGATCAGCGTGGGCGACCATGGCCTTCATATTTTCTGCACTGGCACAGGCCACCCTACGGTTGTGCTCGAGCCGGGGTTGGGCGAACCATCCTCCGTGATGTCCGGTTGGATAGCGCCGGAGGTGTCACTGCACACCAGGGTGTGCGTCTACGACCGCGCCGGCAGGGGTTGGAGTGAGTCCACGGCGAGCCCTCAAGACGGTCTCGCCGTCGCGGCTGATCTGCACACACTTCTCAAGGAATCGGGAGAACGCGGGCCCTACGTCCTTGCCGGCCACTCGCTCGGGGGGATTTACGTGATGAACTTCGCGAACCTGTACCCAGACGAAGTCGCCGGCGTCGTGCTTCTCGATTCCATGCACCCTCAGCAGTACGAACGGATTTCTAGCTACCCGACCTTCTATCAGGCATTTCGTCGCGTCTCCGCCCTGCTCCCCTCAGTATCCCGCTTTGGCCTTGCACGGCTGGTCGCCTCGTCCGGCTCCACCGGTCTGCCGCCGCAGGCTCGCAATGAAGAGCGTGCCTTCTGGTCCACGGCCCGCCAATTTCGGAGTCTGCGGGACGAGTTCGCTCAGCTGCCCACCGCGCTGGACCAAGCTGGCGCGCTCAAGACTCTCGGGGACAAGCCACTGATCGTGGTCACCGCAGGCAAGGGGGCGCAAGAAGGCTGGCCGATCCTCCAGGACGAGTTGGCCCGTCTCTCATCTAACGTCCTGCACCGCCTTGTTCCCGATGCAAGCCACGCAGAGCTAGTCGAAAACGAGACCGATGCGGCGGTTTCGAGCCAAGCAGTCGTCGATGTCGTGTCGTCTGTGCGGGCAGGCCAAGCGTTGTCAATTGGGAGGCACTGAGAGACGCGGCGGGAGACTAATGTGCCCGGAGGGAGGCGGCGATCATCGATTTCCGCCTCTCCGGGTCCGGTCTGGTTAGACGTGCAATATACCGGTTTAGGCGATAGCGCAACACGATGACCAGGTAGTGTCGTCAGTGGATCGAGTTGGTCGCTCTTACCTGCCAAACGCCTTTGGTGCTCACTCAAGGAACCCTCGGTTAAGGGATCGCCGTCGATCTATTGCACCTCAATACTTACATGCGTTCAAGGATGGTTGCAGTACCCATCCCACCACCCGTGCACATAGCGATGAGCGCCGTGGAGAGATTGCGTCGTTCCAGTTCGTCGAGCGCAGTTTGGATCAGCATGCCCCCAGTGGCGCCGATCGGGTGGCCAAGGGCGATTGCTCCGCCATTAACATTCAGCCGAGAATCATCGATACCAAACGCGCGCTGGAACTTCAGGACGACGGCCGCGAACGCCTCATTGATTTCGAAGAGGTCGATGTCATCCTTCCTCATGCCCGCCTTCTTCAGGCAGATTTCCGCGGCCGGAGCCGGCGCGGTCAGCATGATCACGGGCTCGGCTCCCGCGGTCGCCGTCATCCGAATGCGACCCCTTGGCTTCAAGCCGTGGGCAGTTGCGTACTCAGGAGACGCCAACAACAACGCGCTGGCGCCGTCCACCACGCCGGAAGAGTTGCCAGCATGGTGCACATGCTCGACCTGTTTGATCTGCGGATAGACGTCTTTGCAGATCTCGTCGTAGGTGCGGGTGTCGTTGGGCGGCGTCATCACGCCAATCTTGGCGAACGAGGGATTGAGCGCGGCGAGACTTTCCATGGTGGTGCCCGGCCGTGGGAACTCGTCATGGTCCAGTGCCAGCGTGCCGTCGTCGTTGGAGATCGGCACGACGCTGCGGTCGAAGCGATGGCCATCCATTGCAGCTGCGGCTCGCGCCTGGCTCTGAACGCCGAGGGCGTCGACATCGGCGCGGGAGAATCCTTCAATGGTGGCAATCAGGTCGGCTGAGATGCCTTGCGGCACCAGGGGATACTGAGCGTAGAGGTGCGCGTTGTTCGCCGTAAAGCCGTCAGCACTTAACGGAGCTGGGCGGGACATGGATTCAACCCCGCCCACCACGACGAGACTTTGCTGCCCAGCCATGACGCTCATCGCACCCATATTCACCGCCTGCTGCGCCGAGCCGCAGAAGCGGTGCAGCGTCACACCAGGCACCGTGACTGGCCATCCCGCGTCGAGGGTCGCCATGCGCGCTATATCCATGGAGTGATCGCCTACTCCCGAGCCGTTGCCCATGATCACATCTTCGACCTCAGCAGTGTTGAAGCCGACGCGGTCGTGCAACGCGTTTAAGACCTGAGCGAGGATTCGCTGAGGGTGGATGTGCGTCAAGCGTCCGATTCCGGGCTTGCCGCCGCCACGCGGGGAACGGACGCCGTCGATAATCCATGCTTCGTTCATCTGATCGCCTCCACTGGTTTGCTGAACGGTCCAAATCTTCTAGCGAGTACGACCCCTCAGAAGGTGCTGGTCGTGGTCGACCGGATCATAGGGGAATGTTCCATGCCTAGCACCATGGCCATCTATCAGAAGGCAGCCTGAGCTCAAGCCCTTCAGGGCCGTGCCGAGTTGTTTTCACTGAGCCGCTTCCATCCGCACTCTCGGTTGGCGTCTCGGTGTGAGATCGCACCGCCGAACATTCATCAGATCACTTATGCAGAGCGTACGCTGGCGACAAGGGACCGGCAGACGTTAGACTCCGAGCGACAGCTGGAGGTAAAGATGACTACTCGGAAAATGGCAGAGGTTCAGTCCAGTACGCTCGCACGGATGCTGGCAAACACCCGGAAGATTGGTGGCATTGCAGGCATCTTCTTTCTCATCCTGCTCTTCATCGGCATCTTCGGGCAGGGCGAGGCGCCCATGTCAGGCGACAGCATCGAAAAAATCCGGTCCTTCTGGACGGACGGCGATGGGACAAATCGGTACCTGGTTTTCGACTGGCTGATTGGTGTGGCGTTCCTGCTGGGCTTTCTGCCGTTCCTTTCGGCGCTTCGTTCGGTGCTCGCCACGGGCGACCCGTCGGGCGGGACATGGGCACGGCTGGCCTTCGTCGGTGGAGTGTTGTTCCTCATCGCGGGCGCCACCGCCTCCGGAGCCTGGGGAGCGCTGGCGTTCGGCCAGGGGCGTGAGCTCGACGATGCGACCCTGCGGCTGGCGATGTATCAGAACAACTATGGCTTCACGTCAGGCAATGTCGTTATCCCCGTCTTTCTCGTCCCTGCTTCGCTGATCATTCTTGCCAGCGGCGTCCTCTGGAAATGGCTTGGGTACGTGGGGTTGGCGGCGGCACTGCTGGGCCTCATCGGTGCCCTTGGCGTGGTCTTCAATGATGAAGAAAACTTGCTCAGCCTGCTCGGGTTGCTCGGCTCGGTCTTGATGGCGGTGTTTGTGCTGGGTTCCAGCATTGGAATGATTCGTAGCAGCGAACGGGAGACTACGGGGTCGCTTAGCGCGTTATGACGGACCTTGGGTGCCGCGATATGACGAGTAGCCCTGAGCAGGCGCGGCCGGTCTCGTGACCTTTGCCGGGCGTGGGCAGGACTATTCGCGAGCGCTTTGGTTAGGCCAAGGGGCTCAGTCCTAATGAAAACGACACCATGGCTGCGTCGTGGTTCGTTCGCGTCGCTCGTCGTCCGGGCCTGGAGACTCGCAGCAATTTCCACGGCAAACTGCGGCCACGAGCGCCCAAATCTATCCACATGCGCCGTTTGGTCTCTCTGTTTCGAGACCCGTCGGGACTGAGCGATTGAGGGTTCGGCGTGGGTAACGTGTGGCCCGCTTACATGCCGCGATGGACGCGTCAGCCCGCTACGTTCGGTCAAGAGACGGGACGAGAATCGCCTACGCCGTTTCTGGGGAAGGGCGCGACGCTAGCGAGCCTGCCACCGCCCAACCTCTCACACATCGAGTTGTACCCCCGGCTGCCAGGAGCGCGCGACTACCTGGACCAGCTTGGACGGGGGCGCAAGCTCATCCGCGTCGACCTCCGCTCGCGCAACAACGAGGGGGCAAAGCGCTACCTGAAGGAGGCGAAGGCACTTGGCCCCGGCGAGCAGATCAAGGAGCA
>JBDSEP010000292.1:0-3905 GCA_039919985.1 Tepidiformaceae bacterium
GACCAAGCCCCCGGCAGCCAGCAACCTGCTACTGTCTAGGCATATTCGAGTCTCGAACGAGCGTGAGGTGTAGCTGATGCCCTGGATACTGAGCCTGTTGGCCGCAATCGTGATCTGCGGCGCCGTCTTCTTCTTCTCGAGGTTGGCGCGGTCAGCCGCAAGCGACGGGACGCCGGAGAAGCTTAGGGCGACCATCGTAATGGTGGCGATCAGCGTGGTCTTCGTCTTGTGGGTGGGGCTGACAACGCTCGCAGCATCGCTCAAGACGGTGGAAGCGGGCCACGTTGTGGTGGTTTACCAGTTTGGTGAAATCGTCGGGCAGAAGGGGGAAGGGCTGCAGTTCATCCTTCCCTGGCAGACCACCAAGACACAGAGCGTGCAGGTGCAGCGTTTTAAGTTCGAGAACGTCTCGGGGTTCTCGCAGGAAACGCAGGACGTGTTTATCTCGGCGACGATCAACTACTCGGTCTCACCGGACGCGGTGCAGTCGCTCTACAGGGCGGTTGGCGAATCGTGGTTCGACCGGTTGATCGAGCCACGCCTCGTGAACTTTCTGAAAGAGGAGACGGTGAAGTACCCGGGTGTGGAGATTGCGCCGAACCGCGAGAAGATCCGCCAGACGGTGCGAGACAAGTTGAAGCTGGAGCTGGCTCCGTTTTCGATCACGGTCACCGATCTGCTGATCGACAACATCGATTTCAGTTCGGATTTCAAGAAGGCGATCGAAGGGAAGCAGATCGCCACCCAGGACGCCCTGCGCGCGCAGGAGAAGGTGAAGCAGAGCCAGTTCGAAGCGCAACAGCAGGTTGAGACAGCGAAGGGTGAGGCGGAATCGACCCGCGTGCGCGCAGATGGTCAGGCCGCCGCGAACAAAGCACTGGCGGCATCGCTAACGCCCGAAGTAATTCAATTCCAGGCGATTCAGAAGCTGAGCGATAAGATTCAGATCGCCCTTATCCCGAGCGGCCAGGGGGTCATCCTGGACCCGACGACGCTCCTCGGCGGGGTGAAGAAGTAACGCTCTGCTAGCAAGCGTAGCTAGCTTGTAGCGGGGAGGCTGAACGCCACGGTCGCGCCGCTGCCAGGCGAAGGCTCGACCCAGATGCGGCCGCCGTGAGCTTCGATGATGCCGCGTGCGATGGCAAGGCCGAGCCCGCTGCCTGCGCCATCGCGGGCCCTCGCGCGGTCGCCACGGTAGAAGCGGTCGAAGACGAAGGGAATATCTTCACTCGCGATCCCTTCGCCACTATCACAGACCGAGAGCTGGATTGCGCTCCCGGCGGGCTCGCTGCGGACGACGATCGTTCCATCGCTGGGAGTGTGGCGGATGGCGTTCTGAAGCAGGTTGTAGAGCACGCGAGAGAGACGGTGGGGGTCGGCCTGGATCGGCAAAGTGCCGGGCTGCCTGTCGTATGCGAGCCGGATGCCGGCTCGCTCCACCTGCGCGCGGAAGGCGTCGACCGTTTCGGCGACGACGTCTTCGACGCGTAGTGTTTCCAGCCGGAGACGGAGCTCACCGCTATCGATCGTTGTGAGTTCGAAGAGGTCGTCGATGAGCATGGAGAGACGCTGAATCTCCGAAGAGATGGAGGCGAGGTAGCGATCGTGCGTGGCGGCATCGGAAACCACGCCATCGGTGATCGCCTCGACCATCACGCGCATGGCGGCGAGCGGGGTGCGGAGGTCGTGGGAGATGGCCGCGAAAAGGTCGCGCCGGGCGCGCTCGAGGTCATCGCGTTCGCGATGTGCGTGCTCCAGCGATGTGGCCATGGTGTTGAAAGCGGCTGCGAGGCGAGCGACCTCATCCGCGCCGTCAACGGGCACGCGGGCGGCGAGGTCTCCGGCGGCGAGTTGAGAGGTGCCCTGTTCGAGGCGTTCGAAGCGGCGACTGACAATGCTGGCCATTAGCTGTGCAGGGCCAACGGTGGCCAGTACCGCGAACCCGCAGAGCACGAGGAGCAGGCGAAAGTCGTGCGGACTGAGGAACATGAGCGCTGCCGCCACGAAGATGTTCAGCACCAATCCAACAAGGCCAATCGCCGCGAAGAGGGTGAGTTGCCAGCGGAGCGGCAGGTGGGTGGTCCATCGGGGCGCGAGCATGGCCGCGGCGGCTCCCGCCACGCCAGGTACGCCGAGCGTGATGCCGAGGATTGCCAGGTCCGCGCCGGGCGGGCCAAACAGGAGTTGTGTGGCGACCGTGGCGAGCAGCGTCGCGAGGCCCACGGTTATCCAGGCAACGGCCAGGGGTGTGCGAGGGTGAGCGGTGATTAGTTTTCCCATCGGTAGCCCGAGCCCCAGACGGTCTTGATATGCCGGGGATTGTCGGGCTCCGCCTCCACCTTCGTGCGAAGCCTGCGGATGTGGACGGTCACGGTGCTGGAGTCGCCGAACCATTCGTACTTCCAGACCCGTTCGAGCAGCTGTTCGCGGGAGAAGACCTCGCCCGGGTGGGTCATGAGGTAAACGAGGAGGTCAAATTCGCGGGTCGTAAGTTCCGTGGAGTTGCCGCCGACCACGACGGTGCGCGAGCGCGGGTCGGCGACGATGGTGCCTACCGTCACGCGCTCGCCGGGCTGCGCGATGCCACCATCGAAGGTACGCCGAAGGACCGCCTTTACGCGCACGACGAGTTCACGCGGGCTGAATGGCTTTGCGAGATAGTCGTCTGCTCCGGATTCGAAACCAGCGATGCGGTCCATCTCATCGCCGCGGGCCGTGAGCATGATGATCGGCGTCTTGGAGGATTCGCGAATGCGCCTGCAGACCTCCATGCCGTTCACCTGGGGAAGCATGAGATCGAGAACGACAAGGTGGGGGCGCATGTCATCAAAGGCATCCATGGCGGCCGCACCATCAGCGGCGGTACGCACGGCGTAGCCCTCGCGCTGGAGGTAGCGCTCGACGACCTCGGTGACCATCGGTTCGTCATCGACAACGAGAATGCGCGCAGCTTCCATATCAGAGCTATCGTAGCCCGCCCGGCGGATGAGTATCTGAACAGAAAGTGAACGCTGTTTTAGGGCGAATGTGGCAGTTGTCGCCGCCCGCGAGCGAACGCCGAAGCGGCGATTCCCATCCCGACGGTCAGCAGAAGGAATGGCCAGGCGAGCAGGAGAACTGCGACCAGCACGCCAGAGCTTGCCGGTGCCTGTCGCCAAAGCCAGGTACCGAATGCAATGAGCAGAACAAGACCCAGGGCCCCGCCTGCGAGCACGAACGACGATGGTCGCGTGAACCCCGAAAACGCGACCTGAGCGATCGTCAACAGAATCCGATAGCCAGCTTTTAGCGAAGCGCCGAAGTTACCGCTGACCTTCGATGCGCCACCAGCGCGGTGCCTGTAGCCCACCTCCACTTCAGCAATCGTGAGTTCAGCGCGTGCAGCTTTGGCGAGCATCTCGACGGTCCAGCCGTAGGTCTGCTGGCGGAGATCAAGCGCGTGCAGGGCCTCGGCGCGGATCGCTTTAAGAGGCGAGAGGTCGTGAGGATGCTCCCCCCAGATTGCCCCAATGAGGAACCCGCTGAGGAGGTTCCCAAAACGGGCCGCTGGAGCGATCGAGCCTTTCTCAACCCCTTCGCCGTTGCGGATGCCAAGCGCCAGATCCGCCCCGGAATCGATGGCCGCGAGAAGCGCGGAAATATCCTCCGGGCGATCACTTCCGTCGGCGTCCATAAAGACGAAGACCTCGCTCTCCGTGGGGGCGGCGGATATACCAGCCTGGCATGCCCGACCGTAGCCTGCGCGGGGCTCCCACGCAGTCTGGGCGCCGGCGGCGCGCGCCCATTCGGCGGTGGAATCGGTGCTGCCGTTGTCGACCACGATGATCGTGCCATCGAAGTGCTCACGGACTTCTGCGATGACTCGGTGGATGCTTTCAGCCTCGTCGCGAGCGGGGATTATCAGC